>JAGCML010000108.1 GCA_017646485.1 Kiritimatiellia bacterium | reverse complement strand
CATTCATTCTTCATGGGGCGCAACACATCATTAGCGGGCATCGAAGCGTGCATAAGACCCAAATTCAAACCCTTATACGTCACCGTGTCGGCTTGACCATCGCGCACACCCAAGCAGAGCGAAAGGCACGAATGCGTATCCAATGTCTCGGGTTCGTCCCCCGTTGTAAACGGCGACCAGCACGAAGCAGCCGTAGCCACACCACTCACGGCAGCCAAAGCCACCACCATCATCCAACGCATCATCTGATTCATGACTTGCACTCCTTTACAAAAAAACACGCAGACAAACCTTGCCTGCGCGTTGTTAAGCGTTTTATTCGGCGGCATCCCACATTGAGATGCCACCGCACTGCACAGGGCATTAGAGCGAATCGCCGAAGTCTTCGCGGAACTTCGCGGCCAACTTCTCCTGCCAATCGCCAATCGGAGCCAAGCGACCGAAGAAGAAGCGCAACACCTTGGGTTCTTCCACGAAGGTCAAACCGCCGATTAATTCGCGATTCTTCCAGAGCCATTCCACGCGATCAATGGCGTATTCCACCTGAGAAAGCGTGTAGACACGGCGAGGCATTGCCAAACGAAGGAGTTCCAATTCTGCAAAACGTTCGGAACCATCTTCATTGCGCTGTTCAGAGAGCGTACCACGTTCCATACCACGCACGCCGCTGGCAATGTAAAGTGCAGCAGCCAAAGCACCTGCGGGATACTGTTCGTGAGGAATGTGGGCCACAAATTCAGAAGCATTGATGTGGCAACCCAAACCGCCAGCCGGCAAAACAACCGGCACGCCACGCTTGTGGAGTTCCTTCGCCATATGCTCGATGAACATCGGGCCCTGCGAAATGATATCTTCGTCCATGGACTCATCCAAGCCCACCACGATTGCTTCCATTTCGCGAACGGACATACCACCATAAGTCAAGAAGCCTTCGTACAACGGAATGAATTCCTTCATGCGCTGTTCGACTTCCTTCTCACGAATCGAAATACCGCCGCCACGACCAAAGCCAAGCTTACGAGCAGAGAAGTAAATAATATCCATCAATGCAGCAATCTCTGCCGTAATTTCACGGATGGAGAGATTCTGGCAGGCAGCTTCACGCTGCTTGATGAAGTGGAGGTTATCCTGCAACAACGAAGCATCCAGCACCAAACGGATGCCATACTTCTTACAAATTGCAGAAACACCGCGCATATTTTCGAGCGAGAGCGGCTGACCGCCCACCAAGTTCGTGCCCGCTTCAATACGCACAAAGGGAATCTTTTCGGGGGTGACTTCCTGAATCAAAGCCTCGAGACGCTCCAAATCGAAGTTGCCCTTGAAGGGACAATCATTGATGGGCTCAAGTGCTTCCTTCACAATCAATTCTTCCACGCGGCCACCCATACGTGTAATGTGCGCCTTCGTGGTGGTGAAGTGGAAGTTCATCGGCACGACATCGCCCGGCTTCACCAGAGCGGTTGCCAAGATATTTTCTGCAGCACGGCCCTGGTGCACCGGGAGGAAATATTCCAACCCAAAGATTTCGCGCACCTTTGCCACCATGCGATTATAGGTTTCAGAGCCTGCATAGGCATCGTCAGCACGGAACATTGCCGACTGCTGCAAATCGCTCATCGCATTCACACCAGAATCCGTGAGCATATCCATAAAGACATCTTTATTTTGAAGCAAGAACGTATTGTTGCCAGCCTCTGCGATTAACTGCACACGACGCTCCACGGGCGGCAGGAACAACTTTTGAACAATACGAACCTTATGCATCTCAAGCGGAAGCGACTTGCCGCTGAAAAATTTAACTTTTGCCATATCCAATTCCTTCAAACTGCGTGCTAAAAAAAGACAAACACGCATGAAACAAATAAGATAACCGATTTTCCACGTACTATCAAGCAAAATCATACCTAAAAATAGTGCAATCCAATAAATTCAGGTGTTCTTACAGGCATACAAAGATTTAATCTTAATGACAATCCCACCCTTTCATCACCTAAACCCAACCGCTTTGCCCTGCCGAAACAACCCTTTTTATGAAACAGTTTCAGTCAAACTGATTTTTAGTTTCACCTTGAAAACCAGTTTAAATTGCCGTTATTGTTTGTAAATCCTTACAATTAAATAAAGTCATGCCATGAAAATGGTTAGGGTTCATGGTTCAAGTCCCAAGCATATGGGTAAATCTTCTTCTAAAAATACTTCTCGTATAAAGGGAGGGAAGCCCATACACTTATGCTTTGCCGCTTCGCGGGGCGGACATTGTCCGCACGGTACACGCTGTGCGTGCCTACATCAACCGGGGGCTACGCTCGTTTCACTCGCTCACCCCCGGCTATAATCCATCGCCCTTTCAGGGCTCAAAAGTACCCTGTCCGTGACCTTGTGATGGCGATCTTCGTTGTAATCCGTCACCCTTATTTCTTGTGCTTTATACGCGGGACGTATTTACAACGCTGTGGGAAAGGGGCAACGGTTTCAAGACGAAGGGCGAATCGGCATGAACTTCTGCGGATACAAAAAGAAGCAAAGAGATGCTCGTCTTCAGTATGGCGGTCGTGAAAAAAGCGCACGGCAATAGGTTTCCTTTAAAATCAATATTTTTTTATTGCTTTTTATTTTTTAGTTTGATATCTTACTCGCACTTTACATGAACGGAGCGTAGCGCAGTCTGGTAGCGCGTTTGGTTCGGGACCAAAAGGTCAAGGGTTCAAATCCCTTCGCTCCGACCATTTCAAAGTTGCACCCGTGGTGGAACTGGCAGACACGTAAGATTCAGGTTCTTATGCTGAGAGGCGTGTGGGTTCGAGTCCCACCGGGTGCACCAAAGCATTTTGTTGCCCCCATCGTCTATCGGTTAGGACACAAGGTTCTCATCCTTGGAAGAGCGGTCCGACTCCGCTTGGGGGTGCCATCTGGAGAGGTGGCAGAGCCTGGTTGAATGCACATGACTCGAAATCATGCGTGCCGCAAGGTACCGGGGGTTCGAATCCCTCCCTCTCCGCCAAATTTATTTTCGAAGGCTGCCATCTCTGAAGAGGTGGCACTTTTTGTCAGGAGGCATTATGGCTCGTCGTGGCGGTAAAAAGAATGAAGACAAGGTGATCTGTTCCTTTTGCGGAGAAGAAGCAAATCCGCGTGACTGCATCCATGGCATGATTGGCGACGCAATTCTCTGCCGCAGTTGCGCTGAAACGCTCACGCAGAACATGCTCGAGCAGTCGCCTGAATACCATCACATGATGCAGCTCATCGCCTCGATGGAAGGTAACGGCGCTGCCCCCAAAGCCTCCAATAAACCCCTCCCCAAACTCAATGTGCCCGCACCTGCGAAGATTAAGGAGTTCCTTGATCAGTACATCATCGGCCATGACCGCGTGAAGAAATTGCTCGCAGTCGCCGTGCACAACCACTATAAGCGTTTGACGCAGACCGAAAAGAGTGACGAAGCCTTCGGCGATGTAGAAATCGAAAAGAGCAATGTGATGCTCATCGGTCCGACGGGTTGCGGTAAGACGCTCTTCGCGAAGACGCTCGCCAAGATGCTCAATGTGCCCTTTGCGATCGCAGATGCGACGACCGTCACGGAAGCAGGTTATGTGGGTGAAGACGTAGAAAACATCCTCCTCTACCTCTTGCAGAACTGCGGCATGGATGTGAAGCAGGCCGAACGCGGCATCATCTACATCGACGAAATTGACAAAATCGCTCGCAAGACCGAAAACACCTCCATCACCCGTGACGTGAGCGGCGAAGGTGTGCAGCAGGCCCTCCTCAAGATTATTGAAGGGACTGTGGCCCATGTGCCTGAAAAGGGAGGCCGTAAGCACCCGCAGGCTGAATACATCCGCATGGACACCAGCAACATCCTCTTCATTTGCGGCGGCGCATTTGTTGGGTTGGATGAAAAGATCAAAAACCGCTTAGGCAAGGCCTCGATTGGGTTCGTTGACTCCGAAGCTGACGCACGCGCGGAAAGCGACCGCATTCTCTCGAAGGTGCAACCCGAAGACCTCGTGAGCTTCGGCATCATCCCCGAATTCGTCGGTCGTATTCCCGTGATTGCAAAGATGGAAAACCTGACGGAAGCAGAATTGGTCCGTATCTTAACGGAACCCAAGAACGCGATTGTCCGCCAGTATCAGAAGTTGCTCGCCATGGAAAAGGTGGTGCTCTCCTTTGATGATGACGCCCTTTCCGCCATCGCTGCAGAAGCTATCAAGCGCAAAACGGGTGCCCGTGGCCTCCGCGCCATCATGGAACAGGTCATGGAAGACTTCATGTACGAACTTCCTGGCAATCCAGCCGCACAGGGCAAGCCCCTGCACATCACCGCAGACATTGTGCGTGAAAAATTGCTCGCCCAGGCCTAATCCCTCCTCCTTGAGCACCACTTCAAACAAACACCGCCACGCGCGGTGTTTTGTTTTTCTACCTTTCCTTTCCTTCATCCGTCCATTTGCATATCCCAAAATAAATGATACAAGCACCAAAACTCCCTTGAAAAAGTTGTGGGGTTGCCCAAAAAGTCCCTTGAAAAAGTTGAGGCTTTTCCAAAAACTCCCTTGAAAAAGTTGAGCATTTTTCAAAAACTCCCTTGAAAAAGTTGTATACAAGGTCTATACTATGCTTGTATTTAAGGAGGATGAGCATGGTCTTAAGGCGAAAAATAGAAGACAGATTGTTGGAATGGAAGAATACTCCAAACAAAAAGCCCTTGATCATTAAGGGATGTCGTCAGTGTGGAAAGACATTTTCGGTTCGACAATTTGCTAATCAAAATTATAAACATGTGATATACCTCAACTTTTTTGAGAATCCACAATATGCGTCGGTTTTTTCAGGAAGTTTAGAGGTTAATCAAATCGTTTTCATGTTATCGGCATTATTAGGTAAAGCCGCAAAGTTTGTACCACAACAAACGATTTTAATTTTAGATGAAATTCAAGAATGCCCTGAAGCTCGGACTGCACTAAAGTTCTTTCATGTTGACGGCCGATTTGATGTTATTGCAACGGGGTCATTATTAGGTGTAAAAGGATATGGACGTGAACCGAAGTCAATTCCCGTTGGGTCAGAAACGATGATTGACATGTATGCACTTGACTTCGAAGAGTTCTTGTGGGCAAATGAAATTGATGACTCAGTCATCAAAGTCTTAGAACAACATCTTGAGACAGAGACGGAGGTCCCAGCCGTACTCCACAATCGATTCCCGGAATTAATTTTACTTTATACAGCCGTTGGGGGGATGCCAGAAGTCGTTAAGACTTTAGTGGAAACAAAGAATCTTGAGAAGGCCCTGCAAGTTCAACGCGATTTAATCCGCTCCTACGAAGATGACATGGTTAAACATGCGAACCGAGAGGATAAATCAAAGATTAGAGATTGCTTCTTATCAGTCCCTAAACAGTTGAGTAAAGAGAATAAAAAGTTTCAGTACTCGGTGGTTAAGAAAGGTGCTTCCGCATCTCAGTATTTAGGAAGTTTGCAATGGATTGAAGATGCGGGCATCATTACTCGATGTTACAATTTATCAACGCCCGAGTTGCCTTTAGCTGGGAATGCAAATGAAAATGTATTCAAAGTCTATCTGCGTGACAGTGGATTGTTGGTCAGCATGCTCGAAGATGGAACGCAGTTTGATCTCTTGCAAGGCAATTTACAGAGTTATAAAGGTGCAATTTTTGAGAACTTGGTAGCAGACATCTTTGGGAAAATGGGACGCAAGTTGTACTATTTTCATAAAGATTCTGGTCTTGAAATTGATTTTGTGATTCGTTACAAAGGTAAATGTACACCGATTGAAGTCAAGGCGAAATCTGGAAATGCAAAGAGTCTAAAGACCCTATTAAAACATCCAGAAAAATACCATATTACGCAAGGCATCAAATTAGGTGATTACAATGTTGGACGTTCAGAGGGTGGCATTTTAACACTTCCTGTGTATATGGCATTTTTACTTCGTGACCTATAACTATTCGACAGCGGGAACGCCAAACCCTAGACCAGATGCTACACCTTAGCATCAGAGCAGCCGCGGTCCGCGAAAAGCTCGCCGTCCACAAATAAGTACCCCCTCGCCTCATACTATAAAAACACCGCCACGCGCGGTGTTTTTCATCTCTAATACTTCATATTTCAATACCGTCACCTTTTCCCAACCGTATCTCAAAAACGCCCTCAAATCTGCAGGGAGACAAAGATGTTTTTAGAGATTTAATAAGCTTTTTATTTGAAGATAACTCCTGTAATGTAGTACAATAATTGCACGCTATGGGATGAGCCATAGTATTTATCTTTTTGCGGTAACGCAAACGGTACGTCAAGGGAAATGTAGGAAGTTTCAACGTAGACGTCACGTTTGAGGTTGCACGCGTATGCGTGTTTCCTCCTTCAGTGTCTCTACGTTAGGTCTCCTACAACCTCCCTTGAAACACTGAAGGAGGTTTTTCTTTTACCTCCTTCAAAAAACAAGGAGGATGATATGAAAAAAATGCTTTTAATATTCTTATGCATAAGTGTGGTGTATTCAACCTTATTTGCGGGAAATTGGACAATCGAGTATGAAAGCTACACTGGTAGCGGATCGGGATATGGTGCTTCTTGGGCTGTTTATGGTGCGATAACAAGTGGACCGCTTATTCGGATTCCAGAGACGGTATCAGAGTATGGTTCAACCTATCGCGTGAAAGCAATAAAACGTGATGCAGCATCGGGGAATTCTGTTCTAACAGGGATTGAGTTCCCATCGTCGCTTGAAGAAATTCGCGTCTATGCATTTGAAAAATGTACAAATCTTTCAACCATTACATTTAAAGATGGTGCCGCTCACTTATGGATTCTCTCTTATGCCTTTAGAGAGTGTACATCGCTTAAATCTATCGTTTTTCCAGACACGCCACTATACATTGGAACGGATGCTTTTTATGGGTGCACATCGCTAATGGATGTAGAATTCCCAGAAGTTGTTACTGGCATTGATAGTTATGCATTTTACAAATGTCCTACGAAAATGACCTTTTTGTTTTCTGGGGAACCGCCCCAAAACGTAGGAACATCCGCATTCCCGAATGCAACGGGATACTACTTGCCAGAGTATGCAAAGTCTTGGGAGGCTGTTATTGATGCCGATGGGAAGTGGAATGGTTTGACGATGAATCTTAAGAAGAATAAAACTTCAGTAATCGTAACAACTATTGGCGAGGGTTCCGTGACAGGAGCAGGAGAATATCTCGAAGGAGAGGCTGTGACGTTGACTGCCACAGCAGATGAAGGAAGTATTTTTTGCGGTTGGGATACCAAAGCTGCCACGATGGCATCAGTCTATACCTTTACAATGCCACAGGAAGCCGTGACGGTTACTGCGTATTTTGCTTCAAAGGCAGCGTTAGACTCCTATGTCCGTGGCAAAGAGTTGATGACTACCAAAGAGGCGATAGAGAAAGCCTTGGAGGCAAATGAAGTCTTCACAAAGGATGAGATGAAGTCTTTTGCTTTCGGTGCTCCCGTAATTGAAGTCAAAGAAGGGGCCGCAACGGTCGGTATTTCAGTGATGAAGGTTTCAAGTGTTGATGGCGAATGGGAAGTGATTGAACTTGATTCAAATGCTACTGCGGTGGAATCGGATAAGATTCAGGTGACGGTGCCTGCAGATGAAAAAGCCGCATTCTATAAGTTTGTGGTACCCGAGAAGTAATAATACATTGATTTGCACTACCAAGCGCACCGCGAGGGAGTCCTCGCGGTGTTTCTTTTTTTGGCTTCGCGCACGCGTAACGCACGCATGAAAATGGTAGAATAGATGAGTTATGAGATTTTCAGTTTTAGCATCTGGTAGTAGCGCGAATGCAACGCTTATTGAGGCCGCAGGTCTTCGCCTCTTAATTGACATTGGATTGAATTGTCGCACCTTGGAGCAACGCCTTAAGGCACTTGATGTCGCTCCCGAATCCTTGGACGGCATCTTAATTACCCATGAACACACCGACCACATTGGCGGTTTAGAGGTCTTCACCAAGAAATATACGGTGCCAATCTTTGCCAACTACAACACAGCCGCGGTCATCGAACGGCAGTGCAGATGTCACCAACGTGCTGTACCGGAATTCAACTTTTTTGAGTCTGGCCTACCCTTTATGTTGGGCGATCTCACCATTACACCAGTACCGATTCCCCATGACACGGCCGAACCCGTAGCCTATGTCATTGAAGATGGTGCGCAGAAGCTGGGCTATTTCACTGACTTAGGTTATGTCACCGAAGGCGTAGCCCAGGCAATCACTGGGTGCACTGCGCTTATCTTAGAATCCAACCACGATTTGCAGATGTTGCGCAATTCGGGTCGCGGCTTTCAATTAATTTCGCGTATTAGCGGCAGAGCGGGCCACCTCTCCAATGACCAGGCCTGTGAAGCCGTGGCGACTTATGCCTCCGACGAACTGCGTACCATCACCTTGGCCCATCTGTCGCGCGATTGCAATCAACCCGAATTGGCTGGCGCCCTGATGTCTGGCACACTCAAGCACATCGGCAAGCAGAACGTAACGCTCGCCATCGCCAAACAAAATGAATCCCTTCCCTTTATGGAGTTGTAAGATGACCCGTACACCCGCAGACCTGGCCGCCTGCATTGATGTGGCAATGCGCCGCAAACCCGCAGATATTGTCATTCGAGGTGCGCGCATCTTTGACCTCGTCACGGGCGAAATGAGAAGCGAAGAGATCGCAATTTGCGGTAAACGCATTGCGGCATTGGGCACAGGATATGAAGGAAAGCGTGTCATTGATGCCACCGGTCTAACCGCGATTCCTGGCTTCACGGATGCCCATTGCCACATTGAGAGCTCAATGGTGACGCCGCATGAATGGGAACGCATGGTGTTGCCACGCGGCATCACGTCAGCCGTCTGTGACCCACACGAATTGGCTAATGTCGCAGGCACGGCAGCGCTTGATTACTTTATCGCCTCGGCCCAAACACTCCTCATGCAT
>JAGCML010000107.1 GCA_017646485.1 Kiritimatiellia bacterium | reverse complement strand
GATTGCGCTGACACGGTGGCTGCAATCTTGGCAGAATAATTTTTAATGAGGGCCTGCTGCCGTAAGGCGGCAGGCTTTTTTTGTATTGTCGTATCGTTACGAAAAGGAAGAGGTTATGTTAACCACTGAACGTCTTCAAAAGCTTGAAACGGTTTACCATGACGGATTACTCTGTGATGTGGTGCCGTTCTGGATGGAATATGGTTTAGATAAGGAATATGGCGGCATTATGACGGGCGTGGATCGTCAGGGTCGTCGTATTGATACCGATAAGGGCGTCTGGCAACAGGGGCGCTTCGCTTGGACCTTGGGCTTCTTGGCCAACCACGTTGAGCGCCGTCCGGAATGGGAAGCCGCTGCGAAGGGCACCTTGGAATTCCTTCGCAAGTATTGCTATGACCCGAAGGATGGACGCATGTATTTCCATGTGACGCGTCGCGGCGACCCGATTCGCAAGCGCCGTTATGCCTTCTCTGAAAGCTTTATGTGTATCGCTTGCGGTGAATATGCTCGTTTGACGGGTTCGGATGAGTACGCCGATTTGGCACGTAAGACCTATCAGATTTATGGTGACCATGTGGACTATCCGCCGAAGTTTACGGATATTCGTCCGAAACGTGGCTTGGGTCATCCGATGATTAATATCGTGACCTGCCAGCGCCTGCGCGAAAGCATTGGCTACGAAGAAGCAAATGATCGCATTGACCAGGCAATTGCGGATATCGTGAAGTATCACATGAAGCCCGATTTGCGTTGCGTCATGGAAACGGTCGCCCCCGATGGCACGATTATTGACCATATTGATGAACGCACCCTGAACCCTGGCCATGCAATCGAAGGGGCTTGGTTTATCATGAACGAAGGCAAGATGCGCGGTCGCACCGACTATATTCGCATCGGTCTCGACATGCTTGACTGGTCCTGGGAACGCGGTTGGGATAAGGAATACGGCGGCATTCTCTACTATCGTGATGTCTTCAACAATCCTGTGAGCGAATATTGGCAGGATATGAAGTTCTGGTGGCCCCACAATGAAGCCTGCATTGCGACCTTGCTCGCCTATCAGTTGACGGGTGACGAAAAGTATGCCAAGATGCACACCTTGGCCCATGACTGGACGCATGCCCACTTCCCGGATAAGGAATATGGCGGCTGGTTCGGTTACCTTTCGCGTGACGGCCGCGTCTGCTCCGACATTAAGGGCAATCTCTACAAGGGTTGCTTCCACGTGCCGCGTATGCAGTATGAATGCTGGCAACTCTGCCGTGAACTCTTGAAGGATGGGACATTAAACCTTGTCTGATCTGATTGCTAAATTCATGGAGCCTGCGCTCTTCTGGGAGTTATTCTGGTATGGACTCTCTGGCGTTTGCTCAACGATTGTAAGTCAGGTCGGTTACTCGCTCTGCTTTCGCAAATTGCACTTGAGCAATGTTTGGGCGAAGTCGCTCTCATGGTTTGCTGCTGCAACCACCGCATTCTTCATGATGCGGTGGTTGGCCTTTGCAAGCACCGCAACAGGGTTTTGGGAATCGGCCTGGCTCTTCTATTCCACGCGCATCGGGACTGTCATTGTGACGGTTGCGCTTATGTGGGTGGTGATGGATTGCTGGCTGAAATGGGACCTGCGAGATCGTGAACGCGTCCGCAATGAATACGGTTGGTGGCCTGAACTCATCAATCTCATTGTGACGATTCTTGAAATTGCGATTAATTACTTCATTGCGAAGTTTTGGGTCTTTTAAAGTTGCTCCCGCCTGAAGCATTGAAGCGTCACAGAGAATCTGTGGCGCTTCAGTATTTTTAGAGGGTAGGCAAGAGGGGCGAGGGAATTGTCGGAATTACAAGATATCTACGAGTTCCCCATTCAGCGCCTTATTCATGCTTCTGACTGCGCAAAATTTGCCACACATGGAGCAACTTTCCTCCACCTCAGGCTTGCGATCTGCGCGGATTTGTTTCGCCGTTTCAGGATCTAAGGAACACGCCCACTGCTTTTCCCAGTCAAATGTTCTTCTTGCATCAGCCATC
>JAGCML010000106.1 GCA_017646485.1 Kiritimatiellia bacterium | reverse complement strand
GGCGCTGCGCAGTAAGGATGTGTTATGACTGCCGCAAATAAACCCAAAGAACCTCAAACCTTTGAAGCAGCTTCTGCTCGTTTGGATGAATTGCTTCAAGCGATGGAAAATGGCTCTCTGCCATTGGATCAGATGATTGCAGCCTTTGAAGAGGGACGTCAATTAGTCGCATTTTGTAATGCAAAGTTGAATGAAGTGCAGCAACGCGTGGAGCGTATTAAAGCGGCTGAAGCAGAAGGCAAGCTGACGCGTGAAGCATTTCAGTAATAAGACGACGCTTCGTCATCATTACAGTAATTCTCAATTCTAACAACACACTACGAAAGGATAAAACAATGATTATTGATACGCTTGAAAACGCAGGCAAGCTCAATCTGGGCCCCTTGTTTGATAAGGCATTCGCTTGGTTGAATGACCCTGCAAATGCTTCCTTGCCCGCTGGTCACCACGTGATTGAACAGGCCGCAGATGGCACCGAATTGCTCTATGCTAATGTGCAGGAATACAATACGCGTGCTCCTGAAGATTGCTCTTTGGAATATCATCGTGATTACGCTGACATCCAGTACCTCTTTGAAGGTTGCGAAGCAATCGGCTATCGTCCGCTCACGGCTGACCTCGCTGAGTTGAAGCCTTATAACGCAGAGTCGGACATTGGCTTTGTTCAGGGTGAAGGCGCACTCGTTCCTTTCTCCAAGGGGACATTCTTTGTGCTCTTCCCTCAGGATGCACATGCGCCAGGTCATCGTGTGCCGGGTTGCGATAAGGTGCGCAAGGTCGTTTTGAAGGTTCGCCTTTGAGAAAATAAATGCCCCCCATCTCGCGTTTAGGCTTACTTGTTAACTTCACCCGTTCTCGTGTACGAGAGGGGCTGGAGGCACTCTTGTCTGCCGCACGCGAGGCGGGCATCTCCCTGCTTGCGCCACCTGAAACCGCGGCTATTTCACCAGAAATCCAACCCTGTGAAGTGGCATCCTTTGCGGCGAATGGCGCACAGGGGGTTATTTCTTTAGGCGGTGATGGTTCATTCCTCGCCGCTTCACATGCGCTTGCCGGCGCAGCGCTTCCCTTGATTGGCCTCAATATTGGTCATTTGGGGTATTTGACCGCAGTGAACGAAGAGGGATTCGCGCACATGCTTGCGGACTTAGCTGCCGGAAACTACATTCAAGAAGCGCGTAGCACCTTGACCTCTGTGCTGAAAAAAAACGATGGCGCGGTTGCCATCTCTCCTGATGCATTGAATGACGTGGTGCTTTCTCGCGCAGAAGGTGGCAGTGCGATTGCGATCTGTTTGACATTAGATGGCGCACCAGTGGCACGTTGGATGTGCGATGGCGTTATCCTTTCTACTCCGACGGGAAGCACGGCTTATTCCCTCTCGGTAGGAGGTCCCGTCGTGGTGCCTTCTGCGAATGTTACGGTGATTACCGTCATTGCGCCACATACCCTAAGTGCGCGTCCTTTGATTGTGCCTGATACCACACGAATTACCTTAAGCATTGAGGGGGAGGCACTTGCTACTGTCTATGCAGATGGTATCCGTCAAGCTACCTTGTCTGCCGCAGACCGTCTTGAAGTAACGCGTTCCTCGCATCCCGTCAATGTGATGTTGCCCAATAATGGCAATCCTTATCTGCCCCTTTCGCGTAAGTTACGTTGGGGAGCCGCCTTCGAGCGCTAATACTTTCCATTTATTCGGATGAAAAGAGAGGTCACGCCGCATCGCGTGACCTTTTTTATGTTTGGGATCTCGGCTGAAATTTCTCTTTCAACGACTACAATTTAATCTGCGACGGGGAATGGAAAGTGAAAACCCATCCAGTGTGTAGACTGGATGGGTTAGGGGAAATGATTGTGTTTATGAGCCTGAGCTGCTTAAGAAAGGCCGAGTGCTTGTGCTTTTTCTTCGATTTCGCAGTATTGTTCAAAGGCGACATCAAGTTGCTCCTGCGCCTTAGCAAGACGAGCAGAGAGCGTGGCGTAGTCCGCATCTGGGGCGGTAAGCTGTTCATTACAGGTGGCGATTTCTTGCTCTAAACGTTCAATTTCGTCTGGCAATGTCTTTAACAATTGCTGTTCTTTATAGGAGAGACGTGTGGCGGCATTGTCACGTTTCGGCTTTTGGGGAGCTTTTTCAGTAGGGGGCTCCGCTTTTGGGGCGGCGGCGGTTTGACGTGCTTTCGCTGTTTGCCAGTCGGTATAACCACCAGGATACATTTTGACATTGCCGTCTTCAATGACAATGACCGAGGTGGCCACGCGATCAATGAATTCACGGTCATGCGAAACGAGCAAGAGGGTGCCGCCCATATTGGCGAGTTCTTCTTCGAGTAATTCCAGCGTTTCCACGTCTAAATCATTGGTCGGTTCGTCCATGATTAGGAGGTTGCCAGGATTAAGGAAGAGTCGAGCGAGGAGCAGACGGGCGCGTTCGCCGCCACTTAAGGCTTTGACAGGGGTGCGAGCACGTTCGGGGGTGAAGAGAAAATCGCCGAGATAGCCAAAGATGTGTTTGCGTACACCGCCCACAGTGACGAATTCTTTTCCTTCAGCTACATTTTCAACGACGGTTGCCTCTAAGTCAAGTGCACCACGGAGTTGGTCAAAGAAGGCGGGCTGAACATTGGTGCCGAGCTTCTGTGAGCCAGAGAGTGGGGTGAGTTGGCCTAAGAGAAGTTTGAGCAGTGTGGTTTTTCCCGCGCCATTTTCACCTAAGATACCGATACGTTCGCCACGTAAGATTCGCAGGGAGACATCTTTGAGCAAGAGCTTGTCTGGAGTATAACCGAAAGAGACGCCATCACACTTATAGACGATGTCGCCGGAGCGGCCACCTTCAGCGGTGAGGGTTAATGTGGCGGTATCGCTCTGTGTACGGCGTTGGGCAAATTCTTGGCGCAATTTCATGAGCGCTGCGACGCGTCCTTCATTACGACAAGTGCGTGCTTTTACACCGCGGCGCAACCACGCTTCTTCTTCGGAGAGTTTCTTGGATTTGCGTTCCCAATAGACGGCTTCATCGGCAAGGAGTTCAGCCTTGCGACGTAAGAAGGTGGAGTAGTCGCAGTCCCAACCAGACAGAAGACCACGGTCTAAGTCAAAGACGGTCTTGGCAACGGATTTCAAAAAGGCGCGGTCGTGCGTAATGAAGAGGCAGGCGAAGGGCGCCGTGGCCAAAAATTGTTCCAACCAACGAATCGAGGTGATGTCTAAGTGGTTGGTGGGTTCGTCTAACAAGAGAAGATGGGGCTCTGTTGCCAAAGCGCATCCTAAGAGGACGCGACGGCGCATGCCACCAGAGAGGGCATTGAATTCGGCGTCTAAAGGAAGGGAAAGGCGTGTGGCGATGGCGTGCGCAATGTGGGTGCGTTCTTCATCAAGAACTGCACTGCAGAGGATGGATTCCACGGTGCCAGGACGATCTGCTGGAACATCTTGCGGGAGATAGG
>JAGCML010000105.1 GCA_017646485.1 Kiritimatiellia bacterium | reverse complement strand
GTGAAAAATAACTATAGCCTTTTTGAAAAAGAAAAAGGCTTATTTTGAAAAGGCATATTAGAAGCCTTGATTTTCAATAAGGGCGAAACCCTGAAAGAATATGGTACCATATTGCGATAGAAAATGGTACCATATTGATTGGGAATATGGTACCATATCGATAAGGAAAATGGTACCATATTCTTCAGCAATATTAGCCTTTTTCAATTTGAAGAAGGCTATGATTCAATTTCAATATAAGCCTTTTTCTTTTTGAATATTAGCCTTTTTCAATTTCACGAGGATTTTTAACCATAAAAACCACGAAAACCATGAAAAAATGACTGCATGTGTGGGGCGGTGCCCAATTAGGAATGATGAATGATGAATGAGCGGCTGCGCCGCAGAACTGCATGTGGGACTGCGGGTGAATTTTAACGCAAGAACGCTATCTCTTGTTCCGTCGAGCAACTCGGAGGAGGATATGCGCCCGAGGTGAACAGATTTGTAAGACCTTGCGTTCTTGCGCAAAATGCGAAGATACGCCGAAGGCGGCGCTGGGGTGAGGCGAAGGGCGCGCAAGCGCTCATTCATCATTCATCGTTTGGGTAATGCTACGGGCCGCTTACCGAACATAGATTTAACGCTATAGGCGCTACCAGAAGCGTGTGGGGTACACAATCACACACTCTATTGAGCCGCAGGTAGATGACACGATCGCCGGCGATGAGTTAAAACAAAAAGCGGCACTCGTTTGAGCACCGCTTTTTGTTTTAGGTCTTTAGGAGGGATTAGTGAATCACTTCGAAGACGTTCACAGCCTCTTGATTCCCTGCACGAATGATGATGGCATCCTTTTCGTAGGTAATCGAGTACGAACCGCCTGTGGCGAGGACGTGTGTATTGAAGCCTGACACGGCAGGTGCTTCCAAGGGCACGCGCACCTGCTTGCCAGCAGGAATGGTGTAACAAGAGTGCCAGTCGCCATCGGTCATGGTTGCGACGATATTTGCCTCTGCTTCAGCGGGCACGTCCACCTTCACCATCTGCAAGGTGACGGTGACGGGTTCCTTGGAGGTATTGATGTAGCGTGCGGCATTGATACCATCCTTCGGATTGATGTGACGGATTTCCATATTTGCTTCATAGACGACATTCGAGCGGTCATACCAAGTCTTACCACCATCCACAGAGACCTGGAGGCGACCTTGCTTGGTTGCGTCAGGATTGTCGAGCATGTAGTGGACCCACTTTGCCGTCACGCCATTGGGCAGACGGATACCGAACCATTCGCCGGGCTGGATAACCTTCGGTTCATGCACCTTCGGCAAACGGATGTATGCACCATCGCGAACAACGGCAAGATTCTTAAGTGCGTCAACATTCGTAATGAATTCATAGATATCCATGGTCTTCTTCGGCGGATGCTTACCCGTGAAGTTCTTCCACAAACGAATGTATACGTGGTCAGTAATCGACTCAATCAAGGGCACCATCACCAAGGAAGCGACCTTCGTCGGGTTCTTCTGGAAGGGCTTGGCGGCATGTGCGCGAGAGATTTCAAAGTAACGCACACGTTCTTCCAAAATGTGGCCGATGGCCTGTTCAGGGGGAATCTGACCAATGAGCGCCTGCATGGCGTATTCACCCACGCCACCCACGATTTCCATCACCTGACACCAGTTGGTCACATCATCCAAGAAAAGTTGATTCTTGCAATCCTTCAAAATGGTTGTGCCAGCTTCACGCATTGTGCGGAATTCTTCACTCAGGCGAAGATAGATGTCACCCGAGAAGGAGAAGGACGCATCCTTACGGATTTCACGCGCGAGTGCATTGGCCATTTCAGCCACGCCCACGGATTCTTCGCGACGATAACCGTGACCATTCGGACCCTGGTCGGAATTGTGTTCAGCCAAAACACGCACAGCCTTTGCCACTTCAGGGAAGAGACGAGG
>JAGCML010000104.1 GCA_017646485.1 Kiritimatiellia bacterium | reverse complement strand
TGGTTGCCTTCAAAGGTCTTGAAGGGCACCAAAGCTTCCGGCACACCTTCTGCACGGCACTGTTCAGCAGTCTTACCAAAGGCAAGGGCTTCAGTCTGGGCAAAGAAGTTTGCCATCAACTTATCGTGATGGTCGCTCAAAGGATTGTGGCTGCGGCAGAAACCGATGAAGTCAGCCGGAATCAAGCGCGTGCCCTGGTGAATCAACTGATAGAAAGCGTGCTGACCATTGGTGCCAGGTTCACCCCAAACGATTGGACCAGTGGTGTAATCCACAGCCTGGCCCTGACGATCCACGGACTTACCATTGCTTTCCATGTCCAACTGCTGGAGATAGGCAGGGAAACGAGCCAAGTACTGATCATAAGGAAGCACGGCATAGCTGTCTGCACCATAGCCATTTGCATAGAGAATGCCAATCAAAGCCAAGAGCACAGGCAAGTTGCGATGGAATCCAGCCGTACGGAAATGGCGGTCCATTGCCTCGTAACCAGCCAACAAACGCTTGTAGTTCTGAGGACCAATTGCAATCATCAAAGAGAGACCGATTGCAGAAGGCAAGGAGTAACGACCGCCCACCCAGTCCCAGAAGCCAAACATATTCGCAGTATCAATGCCGAATTCTGCAACCTTCGCTGCATTCGTGCTCACCGCCACAAAGTGCTTGGCGACAGCCGCTTCACCCAACTGCTTTACCAACCATTCACGAGCAGACATCGCATTGGTCATCGTTTCCTGCGTGGTAAAGGTCTTGGATGCGACGATGAAGAGGGTCTGGTCAGCCTTCACCTGCAACAATGTTTCTGCCATGTGTGTAGCATCCACATTGGAGACATAGAAGCACTTAATGGAACGCTTCGAGTAAGAAGCGAGGGCTTGGTAAGCCATCGCAGGGCCAAGGTCAGAACCGCCGATACCGATGTTCACGATGTACTTAATGCGCTTGCCCGTGGCACCCTTCCAAGCACCCGAACGAATCAAGGTGGAGAATTCTGCCATCTTCGTCAACACAGCATGCACATCTGCGTAGACATCCTGACCATCCACCACGAGACCCAAGGTCTTCGAGCTACGAAGCGCAGTATGCAACACCGCACGGTCTTCGGTCTTGTTGATGTGTTCACCCTTAAACATATTCTCAATTTCAGCCTTCAAGCCAGACTTTTCAGCCAACTGAATCAAGAGCTTCAAGGTGGGGGCATCAATTAAATTCTTCGAATAGTCCAATGTCCAACCAGCGGCGGTAACGGTCATCTTCGCTGCACGGTCAGGATCCTCGGCAAAGAGTTGCTTAAGATTTAAATCCTTGGTTTCAATTTGTTCTGCCAATTTCTCAGCGGTATCAATATCCATGGTTATTATCCTTTCTAATCCGCGAAACCCGCGGCAATGATTTGTCTTAATGAAAGTGAAGCTTCACATCCGAGTGCTCGGCGCACATACGCACCAAGAATATCGGACTCTAAATTGACGAGGGCACCAAGCGTTAGGCGTCCCAAAACAGTCGCACGCAACGTCGTGGGGATTAGGGCGACTTCAAACCAGTCGTCCCCCACAGCGCACACCGTTAAACTGGTACCATTAATTGCGACCGAGCCCTTCCGCACTGTTTTTCGCGCAAACGCCATGTCGCAACCAAAGCGAAAAACCTTGTCCTCTCCTTCGGTACGTTGCGAGAGCAAGCGCCCTACTCCGTCCACATGGCCCGTCACAATATGGCCATCTAAACGATCACCGAAGCGTAATGCACGCTCCAAATTAACGCCATCTCCAGCATGCAAATGGCGGAACATCGAGCATCTCAGCGTCTCTTCCAAGACATCCGCTTCAAAGGTTTTCGCATCTAACAATTTCGCAATGGTGAGACAAACCCCATTGACGGCAATACTTTCCCCCAAGCAAAGCGGTTCTTCAGCAGAGACCAAACCCGACGCTTCAATCTGAATTGAAGCACCGCTTCCGCGTGGTTTAAACGAAAGCACCTGGCCTACGGTCTGAATTAATCCTGTAAACATCCGCTTCTTATGCCTCTAACAGAAAAGTACACGGGCCATCATTCAAGAGACGAACGGCCATATCTGCGCCAAAGCGTCCCGTTCCCAAACGATCCCCCAAAGTCTTTCGCAAGGTCGCACAACAGAAATCGTACAAGGGTTCGGCAATTTCAGGGCGAGCGGCGGTTGAGAAGCCGGGGCGATTGCCCGAATTCGTATCCGCATAAAGGGTAAATTGAGAGACAATAATGACCGAACCGCCCACATCAAGGAGCGAACGATTCATTGCCCCCTGCTCATCCTCAAAGACTCTCAATTTTAATAACTTGGCACAGAGTTTCTCAGCCTTTGCCTGCGTATCATCAGGAGCAATCCCGCATAAGACTAAATAGCCGGGGCCAGTAAACGAGGAAATGGTTTCATTGGCAACCGTAACCGAAGCTTCTTTTACACGTTGAATCAGAAATTTCATCTCATTCTTCCGTTTGTTTCACCAACGTATCTCGCACATAGGTCAAATTTCGTGGGGCGAGATGCATTGAATTATAGCGTACAAAGACCGTGCCCTGTTCTAATCGCACAAAAGGAGGCGTCTCACGATCAAGCGCCTTGAGTTCACGTTGCAACGCATTAAACTCCACCTGCGGCGGCAACGCAAACGAGTATTCGCGCCAGTCCTCACGACGACATCCAGCGAATACAAATAAGGAGAGGAGTAGAACAATCGTTAACTTCATCGCTTCAGGCGGATATTGCGTCTCAAATAGGTCGGTTCATCGTAATTGACACCATCAATAATGGTGCGCTCAACGTCATCAAAACGATCTTTCACGCCCGTAAGCCCCTTCGAACGAGAGCGTCCCGAGCGCTTACGAATGGGTTGCAACGCACCATCGCCATCCCCTGCTTCTGCACCACTCTGAGTGAAAGCAAGGACCACCACCTCCATGCGACCATTAAACGAGGGGTGATTCACGGTGCCAAGAATGACTTCGGTTTGTTTATGGAACTGCTTTCGCAGCCCGGTCATCAACACATTCAGTTCGCTCAAGCGCAAGTCATCACCTGCCAAAACACCCACCACAGCCGTGCGTGCATTCGCCAAGCAGTTCACACCTTTCAACTTGAAGCGCGGAGAGGCGGCAATGGCTTCCACCACTTCTGTCGCACGATTCTCGCCAGAAGCAACGGCATCAGAGAAGGTAAAGGGCAACGTGGTCAATGCATCACGCTCTAACATTTGGCGTAAATGTTCTGCATCAAACTGCAAGTAGCCAGGATGCACCAACAAGGTCCACAGTAGGCTAATCCCAGCGGCAAGACGATCGGCGGCATAGTCGAAGGATTCTGCTGCGGTTAATGTGTCAGGCGCACCCGCTAATAGGGTTGCAAGCGGCACCACTGTAGCAGCATTTGCGCAACTCATAATCGTGGGAATAATAACCGATGCGCACCGCTTACGGTCATCCCCTTCAAAGGGTAAAGGCTCTGTGGCGAAGACAATATTCGCAATACCACGTTCATTCAATATGCGCAGCAAGGATTCAGAAGCGCCAGAAGTACCACCACCGCAACACGTTAACACGACAGCCAGTCGCGGTGTGCCAATCTGTTGCGTTAAGACGGCCACTTCATCACGGAAAGCACTCATGCCAATGACATGGTCGCCACCAGTGCCCTTACCATTTAAACGTTGCGCACCAAAGATGGTTACAGAAACACCCTCAATCGTGGTGTGGGTCACCGTCTGCAACACCTCGTCATCCGTATCCAAAATAAGCACACGCATGGGCGGCTTGGAGGGATCACGAAGCGACTTCGCTGCGATGTGACGTGCAATTTTAGCTGCCGCACCACCTAAAGAGATTAAAAGAATATCGTCAGCTTTCATGGTAAATTATCCCTTGAAGAAGGTGCGAAGACGAGAGAAAACGGACGGATGATACACTTCATGTGCCAGCGTCTGCATACGCCACTTGAGCAAACCAATTACAGTCGCATAGCGATAAG
Source organism: Kiritimatiellia bacterium (assembly GCA_017646485.1). GTDB lineage: Bacteria > Verrucomicrobiota > Kiritimatiellia > RFP12 > DVOR01 > Spyradenecus. The sequence continues at coordinate 1,161 of JAGCML010000104.1, read as the reverse complement.
GCGCCTTCGTAACCTCTTCTGGCAAATCTAACACATTAATTGGCACACCGATTCGGCAAGGAGATTCCAAAATCGCACTCACCTGTTCAGTGATATTCGGAAGCGCAGCGGTGCCCCCTGTGAGCCAAACGCCACCATGCAGATTAGAGGGCAACACCCCCTGACGATGCAAAATTTCACGCAACAAATGGAGCGTCTCATTTACACGTTCAGTGGTTACCGTTTGAATCGCATGCACAGAAATCGTGCGATCCGAACTAAAGGTCGAACGCAGATTATAACGTTCATTCGCCAAACCAGGCTGAATCTGTGCCGCGCCACAAGCAATCTTGATTCGCTCTGCTGCATCTTGGTTCACTTGGAAGGCTTGTGCCAAGTCATTGGTCAAATGCTGCCCACCAATTCCTAATGTGCCAGCCGCCACCACAATGCGATTTGAAATCGCCAAGTAGTCACAGGTGCCTGCACCAAAATTGATGACTAACGCACCATCTGCACGTGTCTGGGGTTCAAGCACGGCGGCGGCATCTGCGCATCCTGCGAAGATGGTTTCCACAGACTTCAAATTCGCACGTTCAATAGCCGTGTGTAACGCTTCTGCAGAGGTTCGCGGAACGGTCAATTCAAGCAAAGAGGCCTCTAACAGATTGCCCTTCATCCCCACGGGATTCTCGACAGACTGTTCATTCACACGGAAACGCTGCTTGAAGCGTTGCAACAACACATCGTGCGAATTGGGTGTTTCTTCCGAAAAGGCTGCTTCTTGCGCCTCTTCAGCATCTTCCTCAGTCATCACTGCCAGCGACAAAAAAGACTTTCCACCTGTACGAAGATTCGTCTTAATATCCTGTGCCGAAAGCGAGGTGACGACATCGTAAATATCGACCTTATGGCGCGTACTCATCTCCGTCAACACCTTACGAATGGACTTCACCACTTCGTCAATGTTGCGAATTACGCCCTTTTTGACCCCATAGGTCGGCGTCGAAACCACATGAAGCACGCGCAACTGATCCCCATTCACTTCGCCTGCAGCAAGTGTTGTGACCTGTGTGCCGATATCAAGCGCACCTAAAACTTTTGCAGCCATTCTCTCAATCCTATTCTGATACTGTTACGCGATCTGGCGACATCGCATTGAAATGCGTCTTACCTGCGGCG
>JAGCML010000103.1 GCA_017646485.1 Kiritimatiellia bacterium | reverse complement strand
GTGCATCCTGTTGGCGCAAATGGCCGCAAATCCATGCCATCGCCGCGGCGGTGTTGCGCGCTTGGGGTTCGCAGAGAATCTGCGCAGGTGGGAGGTCGGGCAAGGTCTGCTGCACAAGCGTTCGCAAGGCCTCGGTGGTTACGATGAAGACACGGTCGGGGGTGGTTAAACCCTGGACGCGCTCAAGGGTCCATTCAAGGAGGGTTTTGCCTTCAAATAAGGGCAAAAAGGGCTTGGGGTGGGTCGCGGTAGAGAGCGGCCAAAGGCGTTCGCCACGACCGCCAGCCAAAATGAAAAAGGTGGGTTGAATGGACATTGCGGTCAATCTTTAGAGGATGAGCATGCAATCGCCGTAGGAGAAGAAACGGTACCGTTCGCGAACCGCTTCTTCGTAAGCCGCAAGGACGCGTTCACGTCCTGCCAAGGCTGAAATCATCATGATGAGCGTGGACTGCGGCAGGTGGAAGTTGGTGAGCATCGCATCAATCGCCTTGAAGGTGTAGGGCGGATAGATGAAGGCGGTGCTGCTGCCATGGGTGGCGACCACTTCGCCATTGTGCAACGCGGCGACCGTTTCCAAGGTGCGCACCGAGGTGGAGCCTACAGCAATCACACGGCCACCCGCCGCTTTGGTTTCGCGAATGGCTTGCGCGGTGGCTTCGGGCCCTTCGTAGTATTCGGCATCCATCTTGTGCTCTTCCACGCGTTCGGCCTTCACGGGTTTGAAGGTGCCAGGACCTACGTGGAGCGTGACGAAGGCGCGCTTGACGCCCATCGTTTGCAATTGGTCCAAGAGGGCTTCGGTAAAGTGTAACCCGGCGGTCGGTGCAGCAACAGCGCCCACCTTTTGGGCATAGACGGTCTGGTAGCGTTCTTTATCCAAACGCGCCATCTCGGGGTCATTGGCGTTACGGCGAATGTAAGGGGGAACTGGGGTGAGCCCGTGTGCGTCTAGGAGGGCCATTAAGGGGTGGGCAGAGGTGAAGCGAACCAAAGAGTGGCCTTCTTCATCTTTGTCCAAGACCTGTGCGCGTAATTGTTCCTGAGCGCAGAGAATGGTGTGTCCAGCACGTGCCTTGCGACCACTCCCGCACATGCACCGCCATAAGGAGGTGAAGGTGCCGTCAGGATTGCTTTCGGGTTCGCGGCAGTCGAGCAAGAGGAGTTCGGCGGCGCCGCCGGTGTCTTCCCAATGTCCGAGGATGCGTGCGGGGAAGACGCGGGTATTATTGAGAATGAGTAGATCGCCAGGGCGGAGATAGTCGGTGATGTCGCTGATGTGTTTGTGTTCAAGCGTATCCGCAGTACGATCCAACACCATCATCCGCGAGGTGCCACGCACTTCGGGTGGGACTTGAGCAATGAGTTCTTCAGGGAGGTTGTAATCAAAGTCTGCTGTGAGCATGGCCGTCTTTCTGGATACAAGAGCCTGCATTGGTGGCTTGCTGAATGGCGTTACGATAACGCGTTGCGGCCTCGGGGCCGAGTTCTTCTTCAAGCAATGCCGCATACAGGCGTGTGGCAATCGGATGGAGCGGATAGTATAGCAAACACGCTTCAATGTCGATACGATTTTGTTCCGCATTGTCTGCGGGATTGTTGAGCAGATGGGACCAAAGGCGATGTTGATAGGGGTTGGAACGCAACCAGCCCTGGCAGACGACGCGTGCGTGAGCGGGTGCGGTGGTTTCGAGTTTGTCTAAGACGCGGCAGCAGAGTTCTTCAATCAGTGCCGGCG
>JAGCML010000102.1 GCA_017646485.1 Kiritimatiellia bacterium | reverse complement strand
GCCATACATTTGACCATTTTCAGTAATAAAGCTCAGCACGGGAATTGGTGTGCCACTTTGCAAAGTCGGATGCAATGACTTGATTTCGTCATCTTGAGCCTCTCGTAAAGCGTCGAGAACAGGGTTTGAGTCTAATGCGATTGGGAGGGTTATCACTTGTGTCGGCTCCGAATTTGTCAACCAAATAAAGGCCACGTCACACATGAACTCCCCTTTCAAGGGTCCTTCCCATAATTGCACCGGGTGTTCCGTGAAAAGACGATTTAACTTTTCTGGCGTAAGAGCTGCATAGATGTAATCAAGCACCTCTTTATGCGTTTTAAGTGCAGGAAGGGGATACTCCAGTTGAAACGGCAGGCTAATGTGTTCGCTAAGCGCGACTTCGTCACGCATTTTAATCGCATTGACGAAATGAGCCATTGAATCATACAATTCCTTGCGGCCCTCATAGATCTCCTGTAATTCAGGGCTCAACTGAACAGGAGCACTGACAGGTGCAGGCGTTTCTGCCACGGAGGGCGCAGCTTCAGACGTTGAGGTTGCGGGGGCTTCCTTACCCCAAAACTGTATTGCAATAAGGGCTCCGCCACATGCAACTAAGGTAATCGCCAGATTGAGAATAATCCACTTTTTCATTTGAGTGACTCCATATCAACATCTTTTATTTTTACGAGCATCCCACTGGAGCTCTTTCCTCTCTCTTTAAGCCTTTTGACACCATCAAAATCTCACTTAAAGAAAGCTCTGAGGATAGTGTACCCCATCAATCATTGGAATGTCAATTTAATTTCATCTCCTTTTACCCCGCGGTTATATTGTGCAATATTCGGATGACTTTTTTTACCCTTCTCTCTGTTTATTTGTTATCATATTACATTATTTATTGAAAGGGAGTGTTATGCATTCAATTTATGATCCAGATACACTTGCGCGTTCCAGCGGCTCAGATTTTTCGTTAAGCCTCAACCGCATCTATAACTTCGTTTATGGATGGATGGCAACAGGCTTACTCGTTTCTGGCCTCGTCGCCTATTTCGTGGCACAGATGTTTATTGAGCAACCGCCACCGCTTGGTCTCTTTAAGATTTGTTGCATTGTTGAAGTCCTCCTTGTCCTTGGTCTGTCTGCATTGATTCACAAGATGCCCTTACCTTTGGCAGCCTTGACCTTCCTTGCCTATGCGGCCTTGAATGGGGTGACGCTTTCTGTCGTCTTCCTCGTTTTTGAACTTGCCGCAATCCAGTCTGTCTTCTACATCACTGCGGGCACCTTTGCGGGCATGGCACTCTTTGGTTCGCTCACTCGTAAGAACCTGAGCGGCCTTGGTCGCATCTGCATCATGGGCTTATGGGGCATTATCTTGGCGTCAATCGTCAACTTCTTCTTGGGCGCAGACGAACTTCAATCGATTATCTCCTATGTCGGCGTGGCAATCTTTGTCGGCTTAACGGCATGGGACGCACAGAAAGTTCGCGCACTCGCTGAACAGCAAGACCAGATGGATAGCCTTACGGTTCGCCGTTTGGGGTTGCTCTGCGCGCTTGAGCTTTACCTTGACTTCATCAACCTCTTCCTCTACCTCCTCCGTATTTTTGGCAGAAAGGACCGTTCGTAATGTTACGTTCAATCTTCTTATTCTCCTTGTCCACCCTTTTGGCAAGCGCTGTCTCCGCAGCAAAGGTGGGGGTGCAACTCTACGATATGTACCGCACGGAAGCGGTTTACTTGATGACCTCTGAAGAAGTTCGCGCATTAAAGGCAGACCTTTCGGAAGAAAAGCGCGTCTTTAATAAGGCATTTAGCACGGTAAAACGTCAGTGGACAAAGGATCAAACCGCTGCGCTGAAGGCTGGCAATAAGGACTTCCCCAAGTTCCCCACTAAGACCTTCATCTGGGTGCGCACCGCAAAGTTTAAAAACTTCTCTACCGATGCCGCCGCCAATGAATGGTATGCCAAGCAACAAGGTCGCGTGAACGCAGACATGTCTGCCAAGGCTGCGGCCGCAATGGCGGCCATTAAAGCGGCCAAGGGTAGCGTGACGGCAGGTTACAAAGACCGCGATGATAAGAAGGCTCGTCGTCATGCAGACAAGGTTGAAATGACCGAGGCAGCAAAGGAAAAGATTGGCGAACTCATTGAAATTGAAATGGCGGCACTCCTGAAGTACAATCGTCCTGTGCCGAAGCACTTCATTTATGACCCTGTCGCAGGTGCAGACAAGAACGTGCAGAAGGATATTGACAAACAGGAAGAAGCCCTCAAGCAATATCAGAAGCGCAAGGCAGAAGCTGAAGCTGGTGAAGCAACCGACGCCACCACCCCTGCACCCTAACAGCGAACGCGTCACAACTTTTAGTTTATCCTATTTTCCTACGCTTGGACAAAAAACATGAATCCAGACCTTATTCCAATCCTTGATTGGCAGATTACAAACCCAAATCAAACCGTTGAAACCTTTTTAAGCCGCCCGGCATTTGATGAAAAGGCAGAAGCCGCAGCCTCGAAATGCTTAGCCGACATTCGCACCCGTGGTTTGGACGCGGTGCTTGACGCTTGTAAAGCCTTTGATAATGCAGCGGTGACCCCCGAAAATATGTTGGTCACCGAGGCCGAACTCGATGCTGCAGAAGCCGCTTGTGACGAAACGGTGAAGCGTGCCATTCATCAAGCAGCTGAACGCATTGAGACCTTTGCTCGCGCAGGCTTACGTCCCGACTGGACCATCCCCACACCGTGCGGCGGTACACTTGGCGAACGCTTCCACCCCATGGATCGCGTTGGCGTTTACATTCCTGGTGGCACAGCCCCCCTCGCCTCCACCTCCCTTATGACCGTCGTCCTCGCAAAGGCGGCCGGCGTAAAGGAAATCGTCGCTTGCACCCCCTGCCGCAATGGGTTAGAAGTCTCCGCACCCCTCCTCTACGCCTTGCGCGTGGCAGGTGCGACTGAAATTTATCGTATCGGTGGTATTCAATCCATCGGCTTAATGGCCTATGGCGCTGGCATCAAACCCGTTGAGCTCATCGCTGGACCCGGCAACGCCTATGTCACCGCAGCGAAGCGCCAAGTCTATGGTACCGTGGCGATTGACCAAGTGGCAGGTCCCTCGGAAATTTGCGTTCTTGCCGACCAAGCAGCAAAGGCAAAGTGGGTGGCAGCAGACTTGCTCTCGCAGGCTGAACACGGTAGCGGGCTTGAAAAGAGTCTCTTGGTCACCGATAGCCGCGCATTTGCAGAAGCTGTCAAAGCCGAAGTCATCGCTCAAACCGCAGTTCGTAATCGCAAAGCCATTATTGAACGCATGGTTGAAAATGGTGGCATGCTCTTTGCCGTTGTCCCCAATTTAGCAACCGATGGTACGACCTTGTGCAATCGCTTCGCAGCAGAACACTTGGAATTGCAGGCGGAAAATGCCGACGAACTCTTGCCCTTGATTAACTGCGCTGGCGCAGTCTTCGTGGGTTACTGGACCCCTGAAAGCGCAGGCGACTTTGTTGCTGGCCCCAGCCATGTCCTTCCGACAGGTGGCGCCGCACGTATGTTCAGCGGTCTGACTGCAGAAACCTTCCGCCGTCGTAGTTCCTTTGTGCGCTTTACAAAGGAAGACTTAGCCGAAACACGCGAAGCCATCGAAACCTTTGGCAAACTCGAAGGCCTTGATGCGCACGCCTACGCTGCAACGGCTCGCTTTGAAGACTAATCCGCTTACGCATTCGTAACGATTCCCTTCGCAAGAAGGCCCCAACAACAGCCTGTCGGTCACGGCAGGCTGTTGCGCTAAACCCAGAATCTCATCCCTTTTATGGCGCTTGATTTAACCTCACTCCGTGCGGCCCTTTTGGAGAATCATCCCGTCGTTTTAACCGCGCCTCCTGGCACAGGTAAAACGACCACGATTCCCCCTGCACTATTGGACGAGACATGGTTGGGCGGGAAAAAGATTCTGGTCCTCGAACCGCGCCGACTTGCTGCGCGACGTGCGGCACAAT
>JAGCML010000101.1 GCA_017646485.1 Kiritimatiellia bacterium | reverse complement strand
CTGTCCAGTGTGGTATCAGAATCCGCGGGGGTGGCTTCTCTTTCCCTTTGCGTATCACTTCCAATTTGATAAGGGGATGTCTGTCGGTTCGCCCCTTCTCTTCAATTATTGTAAAGGGGAGGATCACGCCACGGTTCAGAGTTTGCTCTACTATTCTGAAGAGACGGCCGATCGGACGCGACGAATCCTTTTTCCGTTGGCCTTCTATTCGGCTCGCAAAGATCAGGAGGATTACGAACTCTGGACGCCGCTTTTTCGTCGGGGTGTCGAGACGAGGGGAAGGGAGTCACGTGATGGGGCGTACATCACGCAGCGACGCGCGTTCGCGCGCAATGCGCTCTTCTCTTTGTATGGGTCCGAACACAATCAGGCGTGGCGCGGAACCAAAGCGGAACCGCGGCAAACCCTCACCGAAGACAGCACTTTCTCCTGGACCTTCCCCTTTTGGTGGCAGTGGGGGGACAATCTCACGGGCGAACGCGGTGACTTGCTCTTCCCCTTCTTCCTGCGTCACGTAGACCAACTCGGCGCGTCGGGTTCCTATGCAACGCCGCTCTTCGGGTGGGGCGCAGAGGGTTCGTGGTGGTATGCGCTCAACTGTGGGCGTTATCACGATTCGCGGTGGGTCTTGCCCTTTGCCCTTTGGACCCGTCGTGAGAAGGCGGGAGTGCTCGAACGCAACCTGTGGACACCCTTGGGCTATGCCAATACGACGCGGCCAGCATCGGGGCCAATCGACTTGCATGAATGGGGCGTAGGGCCGTTGTTGCCGATTCTCGCCAATGGGGATGACGACAATTTCAACCTTCTGGGCGGCCTCTTGTGGGATTGGGAACGCAATCCGTTGGCCGACGATGCCTGGTCTAGCAATCTGCCCGCGTGTGCGCAGTGCCGTCCGCGGAATACGGGGACAAAAAGCGAAAGCACGTGTTCAAAACTGCTCTTGGGCACGCTCTACCTTCACACGTGGAAACGCGACTACGAGGCAGAAAGTCTCGCCGAAGAGCGCCCGCTCTACATTGAACAAGACAAAACACGCCTTGGCCTCCTCCTTTGGGCGCAGGAAAAACGCGCCTTTTATGGTGATGAATATCTGCCTGAAGGCGCTCACTATCCTGGAAAGACGGGCTTTTCCTATTCGCTTTTGGGCGGGTTGTGGTCGAAAGCGGATTGGTTGACGAAGTCGGTCGAGTCGGTTAAGCCGTGTGGCGCCCACTACTGGTCAAGTTTGGACTACCGTCAGTTCCGCAATTCGTGGTATCAACAGGAGAACGTCTATGGTTGGCTCCTCTGGAAGGACGAATTGGGGGTGCACACCGATCACCTGCAGAATCGGTTGGTTGAGCAATCCTTCCGAACGCCGCTTTGGGGTTGGGGCACCTCGCAGTATCAGACGGCGACGGGTGAAACGTTTGACGTGGGGCGCAAGATGTCCTTCCTGTTGGCGCTTGATCGTCACGAAGATAGTGTTGAGCATTTCAATGATGGGGTGATTTACACGCCCCATGGCGCGGCCGAACGCCGTACAAATCACGACCAATCCATCTTAGGAGGTCTCATATGGGAGGATCGGGCGCGGTTCGCCACGGTACTCAAGCCGACGACAGCAGAGGATGTTGACCCTGCGACACCAGAAGTCGAGACAATGCTTTTGCATGAGACGTCACTATTGGTAGGGCTGCTTGCCGAGAGCGAACAGATCAAGCACGCCGCTGCAACTCATGGCGGTTGGACGCGAGAGCGCCTCAAACGCGACATGTTGTGTTCGCTCCTCTACAATGAGGAACGCTATCGTCAGCGTGAACAGTTCTGTGATATGGATGCCTGCTGTGAACATCACGATGACCCAACGTGTGATTGTTGCTTAAGAGCGTTGGACAAAGAGCATGTCGAACGGCACGAGGTTGAGGTGCTTTGGGGGCTTTTGGCCAATTACACGTATGACGATGTGCAGCATTATGAACGTGAGGTTCGGTCGCCTGAAGCACCAGCGCAGTGTAAGATGGATTACTTTAACGACCGCTTTACGGTACTCCTCGGGATTCCGTATAGCAGCACGGGCGAACGCGACGGCACACGCACGCGCAAGGGGCTCTTGGGATTGCTCTTTGATCAACGCGTTGTGCCGGCGGAAGGAACAGAGACCTTCGGCATTTTGGGTTATCTCTACCGCTTTAACCGTCATGCAGACGGTACGCGCGAACGCCTAATCTTCCCCTTTATTCGCACCACGGCGCGCGACGAAGATGGCGCGGCAAGCTTTAGTTTCTGCGGCGACTTGCTCAAGTACGAACGCCGCCCGGATGGTTCAACCGATTGGACGGTCTTTTGGTTGTAAGGCAAGGAGGCGCAGGTGAAGGTGATTTTGGCGATTGGCTTAGCTGGGGCATTCAGCGTACTGTTGCGGTATGGGTGCGTGCGCGCGACTTGCGCAGTTCACCCACCTTTTGAGGTTTTCAAACGCAAAAAGGCTATGATTCAATTTCAATATAAGCCTTTTCCATTTTGAATATAAGCCTTTTTCAATTGAAAAATGGGCACACCTTAATTTAATACCTTCCTATGCGCCTTTTTAATTATAGTTTTCACACTAATTGTACTAATAAACAACTTTTCCTAACTTATTGTGTGGCAACAACTTATTTCAAGTAGTATTGTTGCCCAATATTTTTTAGTACAAATGTACTATTTCACTATTTTCAGGACAACTATTTGCGGCACAGAAACGCAGTTCAGGAAAAATAGTACAAAATCGAAAAAACTTTAATTTTTGAACTCTCTTTTGGAAGAAGGTTATTAATTCTTCCATTTATGGGAGAACATTGCAAACCAAAGATCTTCCATATCACCATTTCCCCAAGAGGGGTCTCTCTTCCAAACATCAAAGTGGGCTTGCAATGCGTCTTTCACACGCGCATCTTCACAATACCAACAAGCCGTAAACAATCCATCGCGCGCATCTGTCGGTACAATCTCTAATAATTGTAAAATGCGATCTGCACCATGGGGCAATT
>JAGCML010000100.1 GCA_017646485.1 Kiritimatiellia bacterium | reverse complement strand
TTCCACTTATGAGTATGTAACCATCAATCCTTCTGAGTGGGGCATTACTGATCAGGTTTCTAATCAGGTTAAGAAGATGACTCCTGTTGATTATCTGTCTGCTGTTGAAGAGTCTGCATTAATTGCATTAAGAGCAAAGGCTTCTGATAAGATTGTTGCGGCAATCAAGGCCTCTGATTTAACTGAGAAGAAGACGGGCGTTGCACTTGATGCTGATTACTTAAAAAATATCGTACTTGGTTTCCGTGCTATCAAGACCAAGGGCGCAGTTGTTCTGTATCTTGCACAGGCAGATTTGCTTACCCTTGGTAAGGTTCGTGGAGCAAATGAGAAGAAGGCGCTCTTTGAGATTTACCAACGCAAATTTGGTCCCTTCCGCGAACGTCGCGAGTATCTCGTGGCGCACCCCGAGGAAGTGGAAGCCGTCTTGCAGGCTGGTGCTGAAAAGGCGCGTGCGCAAGCGCGCATCACCTTAACTGCAGCACGTCAGGCCGCAGGTTTGGATTAAGGCTTCAGTTGTTCTGCGGTCAATGGACGCGACCCTGCCGCTGTTTGATGACTACAAGGTGGCTCTCGAGGCTTTCGAGGGCCCCTTGGATTTGTTGTTACACCTCATTCGTAAGGAGGAGGTGGACATCTAAAATATCCCCATCGGTCGCATTACCAATCAATATCTCGCCTATCTCGAACGCATGCGTGCATTGGATATCAATGTCGCAGGCGAGTTTGTTGTGATGGCTGCCACGCTCATGCTCATTAAGAGCCGGATGCTCTTGCCTGTAGATGAACGCACCGATGCGGCAGATGATGACGCAGAACCCATCGATCCGCGCTTGGATCTCGTGCGTCAGTTGGTGGAGTACAAGCGTTATAAGGATGCCGCGAATACCTTTGCGCAACGCGAAGTCTTGCGTGCTGCGACCTATCCGAAAGGGGCTGCCCCAGATCAATTGCCGCCGGAGGTGGATGCTGCAGCGAAGAAGTTGGGCGATATTGGCACGGCTGAATTGATGGATGCCTTTAAGCGGGTCTTGGAGCGTGCGAAGGAGACGGTCTCTTTCGGCCACTTGAAGATGATGCGCTGGAGTGTGCCAGATAAAATCAATACCATCCTAGGCCGCATCACTGCGCATCCGCATGTGCGCTTTGATACGTTGTTCCCTGAGGATGCGCCAAAGGGTGAGGTGATTGTGACCTTTGTCGCGCTCTTGGAGTTGCTCCGCTTGCGTCATTTGACGGTGACGCAGACGGAGAATTTCGGCGATCTCTACATCGATGCGATTCCGGAGGGAACGCCTGATGCGCATTTGCCGTTGCCCGCTTTTGATGAACTCGACACCTTCTAAGGTTTGCGAGGGGCGTGTGGCGTGTAGAAAGGGTGCTGGGGAGTCTCTGTTGCGTGAGGGGTGCGTGAGGGTGAAGTGGGGAAATGCACAAGGAAATATCGCCAGTGCGAGGAATAAAAGGGTGGCGTAGGTGTAGGATTTCTCGTTAAAATTGCACAGAAATCGGCTAAAAGGGGTGGGGAAACGCAAAGTTTTCTTTACTTCTGTTCGCATGCGCTCGCGTGTATTATGGTATAATCTTGCCGTTATGCGCGTGCTTTATGTCTTTATTGACGGCGTTGGCTATGGAGAGGCGGGGGAGAAAAATCCCGTTTGCCCAGAAGTGTGCCCTACGCTCTGCCGTCTGATGGCGGATGCCGTGCATTTGGATACTTGCCTTGAAGTGCCGGGCCTTCCGCAATCTGCTACAGGACAGGCCACATTGTATACGGGCGTGAATGCCGCACAGGTAATGGGGCGTCATAAGGAGGGCTTTCCTGGCCCCACGCTTTGCCGTCTGCTTCAAGAAAATAATCTCTTCATGGAATTGCGTCGTCGCGGCTTGCGGGTCTGTTTTTCGGATGCGTACTTTGCGGATACTGCTGATGAACTTGCGGCTCGTCGCTTTAAGAGTGTGACGACCATCATGGCTTTAACGACGCCTGAGGTGATTCGTTACCAGAAGGATATGTTGGCAGGTCGCGCCGTATTGCATGACCTCACGCGTGAGGCGATTGTGCCAAAGGGTTTCGCGGGGCCCTTAATTACGCCCGCAATTGCAGCCGAACAGGTCTTGGCGGTGGCTGCAGAACACGATTTTACCTTGTTTGAATACTTCCTCACGGATATCGCAGGGCACTCGCAGAACCGCGAACGTGCCGAGGAGGTGTTGCGTTCGTTGGACACTTTCTTGACAGGTTTGTTGGCTGGTTTGGACGAAGATACGCTCTTTATTTTGACCTCAGATCACGGCAATATCGAAGACCTTGGTACGCGTGGCCATACGTTCAATAATGTGCCATTGGTTGCCTTAGGTCCTGCTGCAGGCCAAATCCTCGCAGGTTCCACGTCGTTGATGGATGTGATGCCGCGTGTCTTACGCGTGATTTGCCCAGAAGGAGTTACGTTATGATGAAAAGGTTGATGTGCGTCAGCGCTTGTTTGTGGATGCTGCCCTTGTTGGCCGCCGAGCTGACGGTGAATAAGCCGCTTGAAGGGGCTTTAACGGATGCGCAGTTGGTGCCGATTGCAGGTACACCTTCGGTGGCTGCAGGGGCTGTGTCGGTATTGACGGCGACGGTGTTGTTTACAATCCCTTCTGAGACGCCCGCTTACGAAGATGCGGCGAATGAAAAACTCGCTTTGGCAGTGGATAGTGAAGGCTACATCTTAATTGCCAATGGTAAAACGAAGTCTTGGACGAAGACTTCCGTAAAGACGAATGAAAGGGACCCCATTGCAGTCTACGCTGAAGGTCGTTTAAATGACGATGAAGCATTAGTCTTTACCGTCACATTGAATGGTGGCACTGCTTATGAAGTGACGTCTCCAGCATCGGGTGGCGATTTGAATTTTGTTGAAACCGTCGGTGATGGCGAAGTGTCTGCACTCTCTTTGGCGCTTGTGGATACCACAATCATCCCTGGGGATGCCGATGCGAAGCAAGACCCCGCTTTGGTGCAGAAGTATGTCACATGGTTGAATGATGCGACGAAGGGCGGTGCGATGTCTGATGATGCTTCTACAGAACAGCTCGCCGACGCCTTCGCCATGAATGTGGGCGGCATGCCGGCGTTGGATATCGTGGCCGTGGATCCTGTTGCGGGCACCGTCACTTTGAAGGGCTCCAGCACGGTGGGCGCCACCACGAATACAGTCTCTTTACAGGCCATTAATGGCAAAATCTATTTGAGTTGGTCGGAGTCGTTGAGCGGTGAAGTCACTGTAAGTGAAGCCACCATCGTAGGCGGCGATGCCAATGAAATCACCGTGCAACTGCCTAATGCTGCACGCTTCGTGAAGGCGGCCGTTGCCTTGGAAGCGCCTGAAGCGACAGCCTATTAACCCCAATTCCTTTTAACACCTAAACGAAAGTAATCCCAGAATTATGGACAACAAGAACAGCGCATACGCCGCAGCCGGCGTTGATATCGATAAGAAGATGAGTGGCATTGAAACCATCAAGCAGATGGTGAAGAAGACTGTGACCCCCGGCGTCATCGGTGGCATTGGTAGCTTCGGTGGCCTCTTCCAGAGCCCTGGTGCCGATACGATTCTCGTGGCTTCCGCAGATGGTGTCGGTACGAAGTTGAAAGTCGCCGCAATGGCTGGCCGTCACGACACCGTGGGTCAGGACATCGTGAACCACTGCGTGAATGATATTCTCGTGCAGGGCGCAACCCCGCTCTTCTTCCTGGACTACATCGGTGCATCCGTCTTTGATTCGGCCATCTTTAATGATGTCGTGAAGGGTCTTTGCATCGCTTGCGCAGAAAACAACTGCGCATTGCTCGGCGGCGAAACCGCTGAAATGCCCGGCCTCTATCCTGTTGGCGAATATGACCTCGTTGGTACCATCGTCGGTCAGGTGAAGAAGGACAAGGTCATCACCGGTGAAAAGATTGCCGTGGGCGACGTCTTGATTGGTCTTCCTTCTGGCGGCTTGCAGACCAATGGTTTCTCCCTCGCACGTAAGGTCGTCTTTGAACAGGAAGGCCTCAAGCCGGAAGATATCCTCCCTGGCACCGACACCACCTGCGCCGATGCACTCCTCGCTGTGCACAAGAGCTTCCTCAAGCCCGTGCTCAAGGTGATGGATGCTGGCGTGGATATCCACGGTTTGGCTCACATCACAGGCGGCGGTTTCTATGACAATATCCCGCGCGTCCTCCCCAAGACCGTCGATGTCACCATTGACTCTGCCGCATGGGAAGTGCCCCAGGTCTTCAAGTTCATCGGCGAAAAGGGTAATGTCGCCAAGGAAGAAATGTACCGCGTCTTCAACATGGGCATCGGCTTCATCCTCATCGTCTCCTCTGCAGACGCAGGTGCCACCCTCAAGGCCCTCGAAGAAGCTGGCGAAAAGCCTGTGATCATCGGCGGTGTCAACCCTGGCCACAAGAAGGTCCACGTCATCTAATTTGACGCTTCTTCACCCTTAATGAAAACGCATCCGTGAACCCACGGATGCGTTTTTATTGTGGATTATGGCCTATCGGCCCTGTGGATTACGATGCTGCGCATCTGTGGATTAGTGGATTATTGGAATGTGGGGGCTGGCTTCGCCCCCACGCCCCTCAGGCAGGACTGAGTCCTGCACGCTTCGCATCCTGCGGATGCTCTTCTGGTGCTCACGGGGAGGGAGGCTCTTCGTGAGCGGTGCAGGGTGACAACGCCCCCTGCGGCACGACGGATAGGGATGCGGCGGTTCCGCCCCTGCTGAC
>JAGCML010000099.1 GCA_017646485.1 Kiritimatiellia bacterium | reverse complement strand
GTATGGCGCAGATGTTCGCTTGACCTTTACGGCACACGTCTTGCCGCTTTGCCGTGGTATCATGAGCACGCTTTATGCTCAGATGGATGCTGTGCATACGGAAGAAGAATTGGTTGAGTTGTATCAAGCATTCTACAAGGATTCGCCCTTTGTTCGCGTGTATGGTTCGAAGGCTGCCATTGGCACGAACAGTGTGCAGCGTACCAACTTCTGCAACTTGGTTGTCAGCGTTGATCCGCGTGTGAATCGTTTGCGCGTTGTTTCGTATATCGACAACTTGATGAAGGGGCAGGCAGGGTCTGCTGTTCAAAATATCAATCTCATGAGTGGCTTGCCTGAGACAATGGGCTTGCTTTACTCGGGCTTGTATCCGTAAGGCTTGCAGCATTGTTCTATTATTTTTCGCCACGATTAAATTAGGTTACCTGAATGAAGAAGAAAGCTACCTCGTCTGCTAAAAAAACGACTTCTCCTGCAAAGAAGCCGGCTCCTTCGACGAAAACGACTAAGGCTGAAGCACCAAAGAAGCCTGCTCCTTCGACGAAAACGGCTAAGGCTGAAGCATCCAAGAAAACGATTGAAAAGCGCGCTGAAGCAGTGACGCCGATTAAGCCTGTCGCTCCTCATCGTGGTCTTGGACGTGGGTTGTCGGCTTTGATTGACGCACCTGCAATTCAACGTCAGGGTGTGCCGGTCATTCCGAAACCAGCCGCGCCTGTGGTGCCGCAGATTCCCGTGGTGAATGAACGCATTGAGGGTAGCGTTTTGACGGTGCCCGTCACGGAAATTGAACGTTCTCCTTGGCAGCCGCGTCAGACCTTTGATGATGCTGCATTGCATGAATTGGCAGACTCGATTAAGGCGAATGGCATCATCCAGCCTTTGGTTTGCCGTAAGTTAGAGAATGGTCGCTTTGAGTTAATCGGTGGTGAACGTCGTTTGCGTGCATCGATTCTCGCAGGCTTAACGCGTGTGCCCTTGATTCTCGTAGAGGCTGAAGACCGCAAGGCAGCCGAAATGGCAATCGTTGAAAATATTCAGCGTGCCGATTTGAATGCGATTGAAGAGGCAGAAGGCTATCGCACACTCGCAGAGAAGTTCAGCTTGACGCAGAGTGAAGTGGCAGAACGCGTGGGTAAGGCACGTCCTTCGGTCGCAAATGCATTGCGTTTGTTGGAACTTCCCGATGAAACAAAGGCGATGGTGGCAGATGGTCGCCTTTCTGCTGGCCATGCTAAGGCATTGCTCGGCTTGGCTCGCACAGAAGATCGTATTCGTCTTGGTCGTCGTGCCGTGGCTGAAAACTTGACGGTCCGTGCGGTGGAACGCGCCGTGATGCTTGTCAATACGCCGCCACCAGTTCGTCAGCCTGCCCGTGAAGATTTACCCCCTGAATATCTTCGTGATTTGACCGATCGCTTGCACGCTTTCTTTGGTACAGCTGTTCGCTTGACCTCTGGAAAGACCTTGGCCAATGGTCGTCACTTAAAGGGCGTGCTTGAGGTTGATTTCTACAACAACGATGACTTGGATCGCATCCTCACCTTGTTGGGAATTTCGGTTGATTAATTGCGTATCGCACATCATGACTCCGCTTCTGTGGTCAAAAGACAATCTGAAAACGTATTTTGGACGTTTGCTTGGGATGGCTTTTGTCTCGGGAGCGGTGGCTTTTTGTATGGGGTGTGAACGTGAACCTGCGCTTGAGATTGGCTTAGGGGAACGCGCATTAGCGGAGGTGAATGCGTTGATCACTGCGCATCCACAGCGTGAAGCTGGCGTGCATTCTGAAGCTGTGGCCGCTTGGATTGCTGGACGATTAGGCGAGTCTGCGGTATTGCAACGCTTCGAGACGCCCCATGGCACGATGGTAAATGTGGTGAAACCTCACCCTAAGCCCGTGGCCATTTTAGCCTCTCACTACGATACCAAGCGTGGCATTCCGGGATTTGTGGGGGCGAATGATGGGGCAAGTACGACCGCATTGCTCCTGACACTTGCCGCAGAAACGGATTTGCCTGTAACCTATCTTTTCCTGGATGGGGAAGAGTGCCGTGAGGCTTATACGGCGAAAGATGGCCTGCATGGCAGTTGGCATTTCGCAAAAACGGAACAGGCCTTGAAGCAGGCTCGCGTCCCTGTGATTGTGCTGGATATGCTCGGCGACAAGGTGTTTACACCAGGCTTGGCGGCAAATGGTTCGTTGCGTTTGAACGGCTTGATTCGTCGTGCTGCAAAGCGGGTAGGGATGCGCTTGAGTGACGCCGGAGAAATTATTGATGACCACCTTCCGTTTACGGTTGAAGGATGGCAGGCCGCGGATATTATTGATTTTGATTATGGCCCAGAGAATAGCTGGTGGCATACACCAGAAGATACTGTGGATAAACTGAGTGCGCATTCGCTTGCACAGGCAGCAATGTTGGTGAAGGCGATTGTAAAGGATTTAATTGAGGAACAACAATGATTACTGTAATCTTAAATGTGTTATTGGCTGTGGTCACTGGCGTGGTTTTAACGCTGACCGATGTTTCGCCATGGTATTGGTCAATCCTTTGGGGATTGCTTGTTTTGATTGGTGGCCAGGTGGCGCTTGGCATGGTGTTGCGTCGGAAGATGGCTGGCATGTCTGAACAGATTCAGGCGGTGATGCAACGGGGCCAAGCAAAGATGCAGGCCAAGGTGCAACGCTGGCGTACGAAGCCGGTTTCCAGTCAGAAGGCCGCCGAACAAGAACTCGCAAAGGATCGTGATGCGATGATTGCCGAGGTCCAGGCACTTGTGAAGCCGCTTGAGAAGTATCGTCTCTGGGTGCCGCTGTTGGGTCGCCAACTCGCCACCATGGAGTTGCAGTTCGCGTGGCAACGTCGTGATTATGTGCGTGTAGATTTGCTGTTGGAACGTGCATTATTGGTCGAACCCTTCTTGATGTGCATTCGTTTGGCACGCATGTGGCAAAAAAATGAGCCAACTGAAGCAATCCAGAAGGTGTTTCAGAAGATGACACGCCGTGCGCGTTATGGCACCACTGCATTGCTCTATTCCACCTTTGCTTGGATGTTGCTCAAGCGTGGCGATGTTGAGGGTGCATACAAAGTCTTAGTGGAAGCGGATGAGAAGAATGAACACCCTGTCATTAAGGCGAATAAAGAGATTTTGATGAACAACAAAATTGCGCATTTCACGAATGTTGGATTTGGGGAAGAGTGGTATGCGCTGTGGTTGGAAGAACCCAAAATGCGCGCTAAGCGAATGCGCGATAATGGTCGCTTCTTCATGTAAGCACTGCTATAGACACCTGTTGGAACAACGCTTCTGGCAGGTGTTTTTATTTCACAATTAATAAAAAAGACTACGGTCAGCACAAGGTATGGAAGACGTCGCGCCAAAGTCTGTTCCTATTTCTGACGAGGTGCAACGTTTTGCACTTCCGTTGCTTTTGGTGCTTTTCCCCTTGTCGGTGGCGCTCCTGCCGACGCCTGCTTTTACAGGCATTGCTTTTGCTGCCACTGCCGTCTTAGCCTTTCACTTAAAGTGTTTGCGTGGCTTCTTGTGGAGCGTCGCAGTTGCGTTTGTGCTCAATCTCTTTGTCTATTCGGGTGCGGTTGGC
>JAGCML010000098.1 GCA_017646485.1 Kiritimatiellia bacterium | reverse complement strand
GATAATCGCGCCAGCCTTTCGAGCACCAAAAATGAGCCCCGCCGCCATCTCCACGGAGTCTACCGTGTGATAGGTATCATCATAAGGTGTCGTGGTAATCCCGAAGGTGTGCAAAATCTCAGCAGCATCTGCCTGAACGACCACCTCGTTCATCAACATTCCCCCACCCCAGGTGCCGCCACCAGGTGCTAACTTCGATTCAAAGATCGCAACCTTGTACCCTTGTTGCGCCAAATCACGCGCCGCAACAAGACCAGATGGACCCGCACCTACAATTGCGACATCCACCGATAAAGCTGCTTCTAACTTGTTGAAAAATCTCCGGACGATCGCCCCGGAGATGGTCTCTTCCATCACCTTCATAATTTCCTCCGCAGGAATTACCCTGATCAGGTTAAACGGGTATTTTCTCAGCATCCAGACACTCGTCTGGTAGCACCCCGAATGTGCCCCCATTGTAACACACGCTTTTACAAAAACGCAATATCAAAAATCACAAATCACACATCCTTACCACATGAGGGGCGACACCGCGCCCCTCCGCACCACTCTTATCATCTGCACCCTCCTCACTCCCCACATCACCGCTCCCCGTCGTCCTGCGGCGCAGCCGCCCATAAGAGTGCTGCGGTCACCTGCGATGTCAGGTGACACTATCCGTTGTGCCGCAGGGTGCGCCGTCGCCCTGCATCTTTAATATCCCGCCGTCGCCCTGCATCCACCTTCACATCATCCTCTAATCAAAAAGCCGCCCGCAGGCGGCTTTTTGATTAGGGCCAGAAGACCTTTGCTTCTGGTGAGAGGGAGATGGTATCTGGCGTAGGTAAGGCCTTAAAGCGTGGGAGCATTTCACGCATAGAATCGCCGCCGAGTTTTTCAATCAAGGCGGTGGCGAGTTCAATTAAGACCACACTCTCAAGCACCACACATGCGCGTGGCACTGGGCAAGTATCCGAACGCTCATAGGTCGTCACAGCGGGTTTGCCTGTTGCCAAATCAACACTCTTTTGTGGCACAATCGTTGTGGGGATTGGCTTCATTGCGATACGCAGACGAAGGGGTTGGCCTGTGGTCATGCCCGCTTCAAGGCCACCACAACGATTCGTGGGGCGTGTAATCGTTCCTTGTTCATCACGGACGATTGCATCATGTAATTCACTTCCTGGTGTAGCAGCGCCACTAAACGCATCGCCGATTTCCAGTCCCTTAATCGCATTCACCGACATCACAGCGGCAGCGAGTCGAGCATCTAAACGACGGTCGGGAGTTACATAAGAGCCGAGCCCAACAGGCAACCCTGTCACCTCTAAAGCAATCACGCCTCCTAAGGTCTCCCCTTTACTCTTCGCGATGTGAATCGCATTGGTATAGGCATCTTCTTGCGCCTGCGAGGGAGCACGGCTGGGAGAGGTTTCTGCGAAGGCAAAGGCGGCGCTCTCCTCCACATTCGCCTCAGGGACTGCGCCTAACGCAGCCACATAGGAACGCGCCTGAATGCCAAATGCCGCCAAGAACTGACGGGCGAGTGCCCCAACCGCCACACGGCATGCCGTCTCACGCGCACTGGAGCGTTCCAAAGCCTGGCGAATATCATTAAAGCCATACTTCACGCACGCTGCCAAATCGGCATGACCTGGACGCGCCGTCGTGTAGGCTGGCACCTCGCGCCCCTTCCACGCTGCATGATCTTTATTCGTAATCTGCAAGGCAATCGGTGCCCCAGTGGTCACACCCTGCATCACGCCCGCCAAGATTTCGGCACGGTCGGTCTCAATAGCCATGCGTCCACCTGCGCCAGCTTTGAGTTGACGCTTCGCCAAATCGGCTGCAATCATTTCAGCGTCTAATGGAAGACCAGCAGGAACGCCCTCCACAATGACACTTAAACAGGGACCGTGAGATTCTCCAGCAGAAAGATAATGAAAAGCCATAATTCGCCCTCCTAACGAAAGAGCATCCAACACCACGCCAGAATGACCAGCACGGTAAAGAGAACCCGGACGGCCGTGCGCCGTGCCGGGTTGTAGATTTCAATAAAACGATCGCACAAAAGGCGCCAAAGCATGGCTTACTTGCCCTCAAGCGCCTTGAGACGTGCTTCCAAGTCAGCGATCTTCGCCTTCTGCTTCTCGACCTGACGCGAGATGAGCAAGGACTGTGCGAAGGCGCGATTCGGCATTGCAGGCGTACCCAAGACATATTCGCCTTCGGGGACATCTTCCTTCACGCCAGCCTGCGGGCCGACCTGAGCGCGTTCATGAACGGTTAAGTGACCTGCGATACCCGCCTGCGACCAAATCAAAGCGCCAGTTTCAATCTTGGCACTACCAGCGATACCAGCCTGTGCGATGATACCCACAAACGGTGCGACCTGGACATTGTGACCGATCTGCACCAAGTTGTCAATCTTCACACAATCACCGATACGCGTGCGACCAAAGCGAGCGCGGTCGATACAGGTGTTCGAACCAATTTCAACATCGTTGCCGATTTCGACGATGCCAATCTGCGGCACCTTCGTAATCACAGGACCCTGAGCACCAATTTCCACGGCATAACCGTAACCATCGGAGCCCACCTTCACGCCGGCGTGAAGGATGACGCGGTCACCCAAAACACACGATTCACGGATGTTCACCTGCGGATAAATGCGGCAATCCTTACCAATCTTCACATCCTGAGCGATGAAAACGAGGCCGTCAATAATGGTGTTGTCACCAATCACTGCGCCATCTTCAATCACCGTATGCGGACCGATGTAGATATTCTTACCCAAGGTGACATTGTCGCCAATCACAGCCGTCACATGGATGCCCGGCTCACGCACGACAGGCTTGGGACCAAAAATCGGAGCGAGCGAAGCAAAGGCCTTATTCGGATCATCGACACGAATCAACACTGCCTTTGTTTCACCAGCATAGTCATTCGACACGAGCACTGCAGACGCAGCAGTATCCTTCATCTGAGAAGCATACTTCTGGTTCGCAAGGAAGGAGATGTCACCTTCACGTGCTTCAAGCAAACTCGCCATTGCGCAGATTTCGATATCAGCCTTATCTGCATCAAAGGTGCCATTTACGGACTTCGCTACATCACAGAGTTTCATGATTTTCTCCCTATGCTTTAGGCGACTTAAACAACTTCAGGGGCTTCAGGAGCAACTTCTGCGGGTGCTTCAGGAGCCTCCTCTGCAGGAGCGGCTTCAGGCGTAGCTTCTGCTTCTGGAGCCTTTGCCTCTGCCTTAGCAGCTTCCACACCAGCGGCTTCGCGTTCGCGCTTCATCTCTTCGGGCAACTTGCGGAAACGAGGATTGGTTTCGGGCATTGCCAACACGCCATTGTAGTATTCCACAATGTGTCCCTTCGAGAACAAGAAGGCAATCTGACGCGCCACCGTGCTGATTTCCATATCAGGCAGTGTCTCACGCAAGAAGTTCATCAATTCCACGCGGGTGCACAACGGATGTTCAGTGACATACTTCAGTGCTTCAGCGAGTTCACGCACCACGTGTTCTGCCGTGAAGGGCGTGGGGGTCATGTTAGCCACGAATTCAGGACCACGAGGATCGTTGCCACGGAAGAGCGTGAACTTATGATGACGGAAAGCCCCGCGCAATGCAAAGAAGAGCGAACGCGGCAAGCGCTGTTCTTCACGAAGCGTATTGATTAAGAGTTGCTTCAAAGAGGCCGAAGGGGTCACCTGTGCCATTGAAACGGGCACGCAAACATGCTTCGCAGAGGCCACCATCGTTCCCAAAATGTCACGACGGAAAATCGCTTCCGCCTGGTCGCGATTGTACGCAGGACGCGTGTCGGCCACGGGTTCAGCATCTTCACCTGCTGCAGGTGCAGGAGCTGCTTGCTTCAACTTATAAATCGTGCGCTTGGTTTCAGTCTGCTTCCAAGCTTCCACCGATTCAGGATCACGGTGCATCTCAAGCGTCTGCAAGTAATCCTTTTCGGACATGCCATTTCGGGCAGCGAGTTCTGCCACGCGATGCTTGTAGTTGTGATGGTTCGGAGCGCCAACCCATTCACCGGTCAAGGTGCACTTTGCCACGCAGGGGAAAGCGCCAGAAGGTGCATCGCAAGCTTCTTCGGTGATTTCAAACGCATCAGCCAAGTGGGCGGACATCACGTGTGCCACGACTTCAGCTTCGCTCAATGCCACAAAACCGCATGCCTTACAAGACCAAAAGACGGTGTCCGTGTCGGGCTTTGCTTCAAAACGAGCCAAGCAAGCCTGCGGATTATCCAAGAAGAGATTCACGAACTTCTTCACGGGATAAGCCATGTGGGTCGCCTGGAGCGTCTTGATAATCATGCCCAAATTCTTCTGGTTGGGCAAAATACGCAATTCTGCATCCAAAGGCTTAATGAATTCACGGCGCTGATACGGACGATCGCCACGGGGACGACGATTGGGGCGAGCACCCTCTTCACGCGGACGGTCACCCTCATTGCGGGGGCGATCGCCATCACGACGCGGACGATAGTCATCCGTACGTTCGCGACGGGGGCGACGTTCGCCATCACCCTGCTCACGACGAGGCGGGCGCGAACGGTCAAACTCGCGGCGTGGGGGGCGTTCACGATCACGGAAGCCGCCCTC
>JAGCML010000097.1 GCA_017646485.1 Kiritimatiellia bacterium | reverse complement strand
TCAAGACCACCTGCTTATCGGCATCATCCAAGTGAACCGTCTCACCACCCGGTGCAATCCTAGCGGTGCCAGAGACAAAGACCGTTCGCCATTCAGGGGTAACAATCTCTGCTGCACGGCTAAAGCTGCTGCGATAATCCAATGCTGAACACTGCAGCGGCGACTCCAACATTGCCTTCGTCGCACGACCATCCTTCGGACGCATCGCCATCGCACCCACAATAATCTCTGCGCCTAATGAATTTGCGCACCCAATGCCCGTGCTCGCAGGAACAAAGCCACCGAAAATATTGTGCGCTTCAAAGAATTCATCACGCACACGATTAAGCACGTCATACCACTCTAAGAGTTTATCCAAATAGAGCCACGTACGCACCACATCGTGGAAGGAATAGCCTTCGGCCTTTAACAAGGCATCAATATTGTCAAAGGCCGAACGCGTCTGCACTTCACGAGAAGCGGTTAAATCATCTGGTGCCCCGCCCATTAAGAGGACGTATTCAGCGTAAGCATCCTCATACTTTGCGCCCACGGCACGATTGCCCTGCATCACCACGCTCACAGGGCCCTTTGTGGAGATGAAACGTTGCACCATCGGCGGCAAGCCACCAGTCACTTCGTTCGTCAACCAAATGCCAGGAATATCCCCCTGAGGAAGTGCGGCAAGCTGTGCTGCACTGCCCCACCCATTTCGCGCAATTTCAACACCACGCGCAGGCGTTTCAAGGGTTTGCCACAAGGTTCCATTCAACCAATTTAACATGGCTCAATCTCCAAAAGTAAAGGTATCACCGCTTACAGCGAGAGAACGTAAATCTCAAGATCGCTCAATTCCTGTTCGGTCAAATCCGTTGTGAGACCGTGCTGGTCATCCGGATTCCAAACGGTCAAGACCTCACGCAATGTCTTCGCACGACCATCGTAGAGATAAGGCGCCGTACGCCACACTTCATGCAAGGTGGGCACGTCAAATGTCTGCCCCATTTCATCACGCGTACCGAGACCCAAATCATAGAGGGGTGCCTTGGATCCGTCATTCGGATCAACCGATGCCGTGAAGTAAAGATCAGGCTTATGGCAACGTGCACAATCGGCCTTCTGAGGATTATCAAAGATTTCCTTACCACGTGCAATTGCTGCGGCATACTCAGGACGAGCCCACGGAGAGACTTGCGCCTTCATCGCCATCACATACGCATCAATGCAGAGCGTATCTTCCTCTGCGACTGCGCAGAACTGGATATGACGGAAACCTGCACGATTACAGTGTTGCATACTCTTGCGAATACCCGTAATCATCGTTGGAGGCGTCACACCGCTGAGATAGAGCGACTTCGACTGTTTGGGGTTGCCAATGCTATCATTCATCAAGTCCCAATTGAGACCATCCACAATGGCATCCGGATGGCAAGAGGCACAGCTCTGCCACTGCTGGAAGCACTTTGTACCATCATTGAAAAGCATTTCGCCACGCAAAACAGGGTCAGCCTTAAGGTCAGCCAACGCCGTACCATTTAAGGGCAATACCTCTGCACGCACCACACGACGTTCCTTGAAGGGAATCTTCACCAAGGCATCGGCGAAGTGACAAACGGCATAGACGCAGTCATCTGTGGCGACCACCCCACGCGGACCATCAGCCTTAAAGGGATAACGACGACGAATACCCGTCAAGAAGGAGAGGTCATTGTGCACTTCAT
>JAGCML010000011.1 GCA_017646485.1 Kiritimatiellia bacterium | reverse complement strand
GAGAAACGACGATAGAGCTGTTGAATACAATCGCGGCTCATCGTGCGAATATTGCCAGGCTGCAAGGTTGGGGCCTCTTGGATTTCCACCTGCTCTGGTGCAAACACTTCCACGGGAATACAATCCGCACGATGGGTGACGATAACCGTTGGCAAATACCCCAAGACCGACCACGATTGACGAATCGCGAACTCAAAGGCATCAAAAAAACCTGGAGGCGTCTCTTCAGGGAAGCAATAAAGCAACAGTGTCACCTCTGGATAGCGACACGGCGCAAGGCGTGCTTGGCGTAAGCGTGGTAAACCTTCCGCAATTCGTGTCGCTAACGCACGCCGAAGCGGTTCACGCGGCAGTGGTTTCGGCTGATGCCTCACAGGAGTGACCCCTCTGCATAACGATCATGACCAGCATAATCTTTCGCAATCACGACATCTGAGAAGCCGGCGCGCTCCAATAAACGTTGCATCGCCAAGCCTTGCTCATCGCCGATTTCAAAAAAGATTCGCCCTGATGGACGCAAAACTTGCGTCCCATCTAAAATGATTTGACGCAAGATATCCAAACCATCTTCGCCCCCGTCTAAGGCCAAACGAGGTTCGTGACCCAAGATATGCTTCGGCAATTCATTGACGACCGCAGTGGCAATGTAAGGCGGATTGGAAACAAGAATATCGCATGAACACGGTGCCAAAGCCCCTGCGCCATCGCCTTCCACGAAGGTGACACGTTCCGACAAGCCCAATGCCTGCGCATTTTCACGTGCAAGCGAAAGTGCATCTGGCGAAATATCCACCGCAGTAAAGGTTTTATCTGTCCCGCGTGCAGCATGCGCCAAGGCTAAAATAATTGCCCCTGTCCCCGTGCCAATATCTGCAATATGCTTCGCACGTTGCCAAACTTCACTCTGCAAAATACGCTCCACCAGGACCTCGGTCTCTGGTCTCGGAATTAAAGCACGCGCATCGGTACGAAGCGAAATATCATGAAAGGGCCACTGCCCCACAATGTA
Source organism: Kiritimatiellia bacterium (assembly GCA_017646485.1). Lineage (GTDB taxonomy): Bacteria > Verrucomicrobiota > Kiritimatiellia > RFP12 > DVOR01 > Spyradenecus. The sequence goes on along the minus strand of JAGCML010000011.1, from coordinate 1,489 downwards.
CTGAATGGGTTCGCCATTCGCCAAACGTTGAAACTGAGCGCGTAAGCGAACAACGATCTCCTCCTCCACCACGCGATCTTGCTCTAATAACAAGCGGGGCGCAGTGAAGTGTAAGGCCTCCGAGATTAAAATCTCAGCCAGGTTTCGCGCTTCATTTGGCTCAATTTGATGACGACACAAATAGACGGCTCCTGCTTCCAGAAGCCGTCCAATCGTAAACTGAGTTAAATCAGAAGGGCATATCCTCATCGCTAATGTCATCTACAGGAAATTCATCTGCAGGCTGCGGAATCGGTTCACTCGAAGTGCCATCAGCTTCCAGCTTTTCCAACTTAAACATTTGCAAATCAGTGTAATAACGGCCGTTGTAAAGATTACCACGTAAAGAGAACGTCACACGCACCGTGTCACCCTTCTTCACCGTGTCCAACAACGCACAATTATTCTTAATCGCATTAAACTTGATATCTTGAGGCCAGCGTTCATCGGTATCTGTCACCACAAACTCACGCTTCGTGAAGCCGCTTGCAAACGTCTGCACGTCCATGATTTCTTTGACAGTACCTTCAAATTCGTAAGATTTACTCATAATGTTAATTCAATCCAAAGAGAAGATTATTCGTGCCAATCTTCGAGAATCCACTTGCAGGGACGCACAGAGTGGTGCAACTTCTTACCCTTAAAGCCTGCCACCGCAGCATCAGGATCCGGATTGCCGTGGAAAACCAAAACGCACGTTTTCGGCTTAGGAGGCGTAATCAAGAAGTTGAAGGGGAAAATCGGCACACACGTACGCTTGAAGCTCTTCACCCATTCCTCGGGCCACCAGTAAACTTCCTTCATGGCATAGGTCATGAAAGCCTGTTCAGTGGGGAACTTGCTACGATCAATCGCATCCGCCGTTTCTTCGAGGAACTTCTCGTAGATGTAATTGCTCTTGCCCGCTTCAAATCGGAAGCAAGAAGAGTTGCCGATATTCGGGCGACCGCGGAGCAACTGCTTACGGCGTTCCACCCAGTTATGAATGATGCAATTCTTGCCCGGCATGTAATCAAAGAAGCAATCGATATCTTCCTGAATTACCACATCCACGTCAAAGAAGAGCGTCGGCCCCTGCAAATCGCAGAAACCATCCTTGAACACGCACAACTTAATGAAGATGTTCGGCCACTTATCCATCAAATCAGGACGAGGATTTTCAGGGAATGGACGCGCATCAATCCCTTCGGCAAGCCCAGTGGGATCATCGGTCACACAAACAAAACGGAACGGACGATGCAAGTGGCGCTTTACCGAGGCATACAAGATATTGGTAAACGATGCAGGATAACGCGTTCCCCACTTCAAACAAAGAATGTTCACCGGCTGCTGTTCTTCCATGACAATACTCCTTGCTTATCTGCAATTCAACTTCACTTAATAGTATACACCAAATCAACCCTAATTGATAGAAAATATTAAGAGAAACTTAAAAAATGAGCAGTTTTTT
>JAGCML010000096.1 GCA_017646485.1 Kiritimatiellia bacterium | reverse complement strand
GGGGAAACCTTTGAGGCAAACGCAATCATCAAAGCGACCGCATGGGCAAAGGCCACGGGGTTGACGGCGATTGCTGACGATTCGGGGTTGGAAGTGGATGCATTAGGGGGGGCGCCTGGCATTCATTCGGCGCGTTATGCTGGAACCCATGGTGACACCGCTGCCAATAATGCCAAGCTCCTACGTGAATTGACTGGCGTGCCGGCGGCCCAACGCACCGCACGTTTTGTCTGCGCTTTGGCCATTGCGACGCCTGAGGGCACCGTGGAAGCCTTGCGTGGTGCTTGCGAAGGCGCAATTCTTGAAGATGCCGCGGGCGTGAATGGTTTTGGCTATGATCCGCTCTTTGTGCCTGCAGGCTATACTGACTCCTTCGGGACGCTCCCAGATACGGTGAAGGCTGGGATTTCACATCGCGCCAGAGCCTTTCAGGCTGCGCGTGAAGCGTGGGCAAACCTTCTGCATTAAGAGTAGCGATTAAGATGAAAATTGGGTTGACTTTCGCAGCCGTTCTGACCGCGATGCACTTCGCTTTGGCTGATGGTTCATCGGGTGATTTCCTGAAGTCGCCTGAGAATTCTGCCGCAAGCACTTCGCAAGTGGGTACAAAGACGGATTTAGAGAAATACGATCGCGGTGGATGGTATTGCGTTGGGGAGCGAGGCTATGCACGTCAAGAGGGCGTCGGCTTACGCAAGAGCAGCACGGGTAGCCTTTGTTATGACTTCCCAGAGGAGTCTCCGGAGTTCATTGCGACCTTAACCTTGACCTGTTCAACAGCATCTTCCACGGCTTCTAAGAAGGAACATACGCTGGATTATGCGTTGGTGACGCCTTCGGGTGAGGAGGTGACAGGTGCGTACACCTTTAAGACGGGCATACAGGGTGGCATCGCGACGACGACAGTCATCTTTGAGACCCCAGTTGAGACCACAGGCTTGCGTTTTTCAAATCCTGGCACTGAAATCTTTGAACTCTCTGAGGTGGCATGGACCAGTGCTTTACGGCCGTTGGAAATCAACTACACGGCGCGAGAACAAGTGAATTTAGAGGAGGCCTTTGATGTTTCTGTCACGGAGGTGACGGGTGGAACAGAGGTCTGCACCTTCCTCTCTGTTACCTTTAATGGCGAAACGGTGGCTTATGACAATCCCACCCTCCCGCAAACACCTGTCTTTGTGACGCCGAGTGTGAGCGGTGACTGTCTTCTCACCATCCTGGCGCGCGATAGCGCAGGGACAGAGAAGGTGGTTCACGAGACGATTCAAGTGTTGGCCTATGCCACGCCAAAAATGTCAATTACAAACCTCACGCGGACGGGATTCGATCTCTCGTGGTCGATGAGTAGTGGTGCGACACCGCTCTCGTACAATTTAACGGTGAATGAACCGCGTCCCGATGTGGAAGTGATTGTTGTGCCAGATTGGCAGGAGGGGACGGATGGCTATTGGACAAGCGCCACAGCCTTTGATCTGACGCCTTGGACTGACGGATTTACGGTGACCACCGTGTATGCGACACCATCAGTCGAGGTGGCGGGGCTTGAGTTTAGCTTTGATGAGGGCGAAACGTGGGCAAGTAAGCTCTTTATTGGCGGGAAATATTTGTTGGGCACGTTGAATGCGAGTCGGCAACGTGTGATGGTCCGCACAAAGGGGACGCGTCCAAATTATCTCACCTTTACCTTGGCAAAAATCAAGTCGACTTCGATTAAGGAGACGATTGCTGCCACAGCGCAGACGCCTCATATCGCTGTGACCGATCTCCGCGCTGGGAGTACGGTTACGGTGAGTCTAACAGCGACCTTTGAGGACGTAAATGGGGGTGAGGTGAAGGTGAATCGTTCTGCCGAGCCCATCTCTGTTACGTTACCCACTCTCCCTGGTTTTACTGCCGCTTCGCCACTAAAGACGTGGTCGCGTCTTCAATTGACATGGCCGTCGGAGGTGACCGGTTTGCAAGGCGAGGTGCGCCTCTTTGCCGAACGTACCATTCCGCGCGATGTGCCCGCGGGGCTCTATCTTTCGCGTGTGCATTGGACGAAGTCTGGCGGAGGGCTTTCTGCTTCTAAGGCGATTGCGCTCACCAATATGACCGCACGTCCGATTCATTTGCGCGGCAATTACACGCTCAAGGCGGTGCATGCGAAGGGCACCACGCGTCAGTGGGACTTTTCGACCGATGATGAAAACGCCGCTTCGGCTTATCCGTATGTGATTCCTGCAGGCGGAGAACTCCTCTTTGCGCACGCGGATTACACACCTTCGGACTTGCGTGATGAGGTAGTGCTTGCGGATGTGTCTGCATTGAATTTCACCCCAGACTGGACGCTTTCGCTCTTTGAGGGGGAGTCGCTCTGTAATGCACTCGCACCACAGACCAATGCCACCGTTCGCTTGGCGCAAGATTCGCTTGAAACGATAGAGGCGACGCCGGTGACGGCAGCGATGCCGTTGTTGGATGCTTTGTATACGCCCTGGAATGAAACAATTGAGGTGCGCCTTATCGGTGTCGAAACATTCCAACAGGGCAGCTCGTCAACGATGTTGAGTTATGCCAAGTATCTCTCCGATCTCACCACAACGCGTAAGATTTTTGCGCAGTGTCGCACCTATGATGGTTCTGCTTATTCGCAACCGCTTGAACTCCTCTTATGGGAGCCTGAAGCACGCGTTGGGACACGCTTCCTTTTGAGATAGCGAGAAAAAGCGTTCATTTGCGTAGATTTTAACTGTTTTTTCTCTTGGAAAAGCAAGAAATCAACGGCGCAGTGGCGTGTTTTGTGATATTGTTTTCACGTTTTGAAAGAGGATTGTCCTCTTTGGAATGTCTGCAATTGGATGATCTGGTCTGCCGTAGACCTCCTTTTGCCAAAACGAAATGTGCTTTACGGCAGTTATCAGGAATATATCCCAATGGATATCTATGTCGGTAATCTCGCCTGGGCAACGAATGACGATTCTCTTCGTGCTGCATTCGAGGCTTATGGTGAAGTAACTTCCGCCCGTGTGGTTGTGGATCATGCATCGCGTCGCTCCAAGGGCTTTGGTTTTGTTGAAATGCCCAATGAAGAAGAAGCGAAGGCCGCTGTAGAAGCGCTCAATGGTTCCGAACTCGACGGACGTCAGATTCGTGCCAATGAATCGCAGGGCATGCGCCGCGAAGGTGAGGCAGGTGGCCGTGGCGGTTTCCGTCGCGAAGGTCGTCCGCCGCGCCGTGAGGGTGGTTATGGCGAACGTCGCGGTTATGGTGACCGTGGTCCTCGCCGTGAAGGTGGCTTCGGTGATCGTGGCCCGCGTCGTGAAGGCGGTTTTGGCGAACGTCGTGGTTATGGCGATCGCGGTCCCCGTCGCGAAGGTGGCTTCGGTGGTCGTGGTGGCAACTTCTCTGGCCCGCGTAGCCCTCGCCGTCCTGCACAACCCCGCGAATCTCAGTGGTAAGTTGCGCCGAATAGCGTCATATGAAAAGCCCTGCACTGAAAAGCGCAGGGCTTTTATTTTATCCACAAGGCACAGAAAAAGAGCGCAGAAAGTTGGGGCCTCTCGTACAGCTCTCCCACCGCGTAGAGTGTGAGTCCTGCACGTTGCGCATCCTGAGAGATGCGCTTGGAGTTCCGTGTCTCCGACAGGAGGACTCCCATATTTTTGACAGGGTTATTCCCGTGTCTTTAACTGAGGAATTTCTTTTCGCCAGAGGTGCATTTTCCATGCTTTCGCCAGAGACGGGTTTCGGGATTCGGGGTGTCCCCGTCGTTTGTTGGCCGTGCTCATAGAGACGCTTGCTGTGAATGAGCCCGTTTGCGACTGTAGGAAATATCCACGGGGAGAGAAAAGAAGGGCGCGGGAGGGTGTGTGATTTTCCCTCTTGTTGTTGTTTCCTGTACGCCTCGCGCTGATCAGCCGAGGAGGGCGAAGAAGCGGTCTTGGTAGATTTCAAAGAGACCCTTGTCGCGGAGGAGTTGGCCTAAGCGTGGCACGAGGGTGGGGTCTCTTTCGGCGGCCGCAAAGGCGCGTTCTATTTCCGAACGGTCATCTGGGCGAAGTTGGTCTTTAAACTGGGACTTCGCGCGCTTTTCAATCGCATCCAAGGCGCGTGGTACAGAGGCTTGCACCAGCTTCATAAAGAGGTGGAGGAGGCAGACGTCCCAGGGTTCGTCCACGCCTTGCACGAGGGCTGCGTAGGGATTGGGATTGTCTTTGTGGCGGGCGATGGCCTGTTCGCGAATGAGCTCAATCGGTTCGTTCACCAGGGTCTCATTGTAGGTTTCGCGCCGTAAACGGTAGGAATAACGCAAGATACGAATGCGCGAGGCATGCGTCTTGAGGAAGTCGAGGTAGTTTTGTGCCTGCGGTCCGAAGCCTTCCAATTCCTGCGAGAACATCTCTTCTGGGAGCACCAAGTGCGGGGGGAAGGTCTGGAGTTTGCCTTCGCGGATGCAGGTTTGGTTGGGATTATCCATTGGCTGGGCAATGAGCGTGTAGTCAATGGTGGTCTGGTC
>JAGCML010000095.1 GCA_017646485.1 Kiritimatiellia bacterium | reverse complement strand
TCGGCGTGCGTATCGGTGGGGTGGTCTGCGGGAAAAAGCAACGCGGTCTGCAGTTGGGCCTCTTCACCTCATGCTCCGCAGATTCAACCGCCTTGCAAATTGGCTTATTGAACTTCGTGGAAGGTCGCAAGTATCCGATGCCCCTCCTTAATTTCGTCTCCCCCGCAGCGATTCCTACATCGTCAGATGTCAAGCTTACGCCGCAACAAAAGTAATCCGCGAGCGCATTTGATGGCCTGAAAAGGAGAGACGAGCTGCGTGAATGACCCGCATAAAAAGGGGATTTGGCGGCTTGTAATTTCCGCAGTTGCAAGGAGAAGTAGACGAAAAATGTGCCCAAAAGGGGAATTGAAGCGATATTTTCTATAGTTATTGACAATTTTTGTTTGCGCATATGGCATAAATAAGGTATTCTATAGATAGAAAGATTGTGTTATGACACGAATGCGTTATTTCTATTTTATTGTTGCGATGCTTGCAGGTGCAGTGCAGGCGCAGTCCCTTTCGTCAAGTGCAGCGAACTGGCTTGCGCCCAGTGCGCCATATACCTTTTTAGATGCCCAAGGGGAATCGGTGCTTCAAGCGACCTTGCCCTCTGCGGAGTATCGGGGGTGGTCGATCTTTAATGCGACCACGGCGAACCAGGAAGAGGGAAAAGACTATTTTGTCTCCTCGGCAGCTGATGAAGACTTTGCTAAAGTCGGCAAAGGGATGTTGCGCTTCGGCGGACAGTTAGAGGGTGAATCCACCTTCCTTTCGTTGGGGATTAGTACTAATCCTGATGACGTGAATCAGATTCCGATTGAAATGACGGCAAAGGTGAACAATGTGCGTGTGGACAATGTCTACGCACGCGTTCGTTTTGCGGAGTGCGCAGATGAGCCGGATATCGCGATGCTGATGGAGATGTATCCCACTGCGGCCGCACGTGAACCTGATGACCAGGGTCGTGTGAAGGATATCGCTGCGAAGATGGGCCTTTGCGTTGGACCAGATGGTTACTTCCGTGTGGCGCGTGTGCTTTCGGGTACGGTTGACAATCCTGGCTCTGGTTTGCCCGAAGACTACACCTTTGAATTTGCTGCTTCAAAGTATTCCTACGCCGACGTGGGCGGTGGTGAAGTCATTGTCCGCATTGAGTTTAATACTTACGAAAATGAGGATGGTGCATGGCGCCGCGCTTATCGTATCTTTGCAAAGGGCACAACCGATGACCCGAATACGTCTCGGAATGAAATGGAAGAGGTTTGCTTAACCGAAAATCGTGGCTATCTTTGGTCGGCAGATGCGCAGGGCAACTATCAATTCGACTTCTCGTCCATTGAAAAGGGTGAATGGCTCTATCCTTTGGACGATGCGATTGAGGTTGGTCGCACCTCGTCAGATGTGACAGATGCAGATGCGTTAGAGGTGCTTGCACGTTTGGATAGCTTGCATCGCATTGCCTTCTCGGCCACCGATGGCGGCTTCTACGAAGCATGGTTGGCGCAGGAGATTTTGCCAGATGTGCGGACTTTGGCGACGGTGAATGTAAAGCAGTTCGCCCCCTATGTGCAGAGCCCGAATGGCAAGCTTTATAGTTTGTATACCGATTGGGCCACGAAGTACAACGTCAACCTCTTGGATTACCAACCGAGCCTCTCCCTTTATGCCGCTACGACTGAGGCAGATGATCCGATGCAACGCGCCTTTGACGCCTTCTTGCTCTACATGGATCCGAATACAAATGAGCCTTTGCGCTTGAAGGTTACAGGCGTGGTGCCTGAGGCTGAAACGGTTGCCTTCACCGTGACGGGCCCTGAAGGATGCAATTTACGTGATGCCGTGACCCGCGCAGCCAGACTGCAGATCCGTCGTGCGGCAACCTTGGCTGAATTCGCTTCGGCGCCTGCAGAGACATATGATATTGCCTTCTCTGCGGATGGTACGGCGGCCTCTTTTGTGTTGCCCAAGCGGGAGGGTGAAGTGGAAATGCCCTTCATGCAAGCAACGCTTGTGTCGATTGCGGACGCAGAGGTCTCTGCGGATAACGAATGATGTTGAGATGAAAGAAACCGCGTTAAAGGGCTAAAAAGTGATGAACTTTTTGCACGAAACGCGGCTTTTCTTTGCTATTTACAATGATTTAAGGTATAATTCCACGCTGATTTCAAGGAGTTTTTAGAAATGAGCGCAACGATTGAAGAGATTCGACACAGTGCGGCCCACCTGATGGCATCCGCAGTTTGTTCGCTGTTTGATAATGTGAAGATTGACATCGGTCCGGCTACGGATGATGGTTTTTACTACGATTTTGATTTAGAACATCGCTTGAGCGCAGAAGATTTTCCTGCGATTGAAAAGGCAATTCGTAAGTTGATTGGTGCGAAGTTGCCCTTCGTGCGTGAAGAAGTGACGCGCGAACAGGCCGCTGAAATCTTTAAAGATCAGCCCTACAAACTTGACCGTTTGGCCGACATCCCCGAAGGGGAGACGGTCTCGATCTATCGTACCGGCGATTACGTTGACCTCTGCCGTGGCCCCCATGTGGAACACAGCGGTTGCATCGGCGCAGTGAAGTTGATGAGCGTCGCAGGTAGCTACTACCGTGGCAACGAAAAGAATAAGATGCTTCAGCGT
>JAGCML010000094.1 GCA_017646485.1 Kiritimatiellia bacterium | reverse complement strand
CCGCAGATTTACTCGCGCACCAAGCGTCCGGGCGTGAAGTGGTTTGCGCCTGCGTGCTTGGTGAAGGATGCGCCGCGCTTGCAGTGGCGTGGTCTCATGGTGGATGATTGCCGTCACTTCCTCCGTGGGGAGGCCATCCGTGAGATGATTGATGCGATGGCGGCTTACAAACTGAACACACTGCACTGGCACCTTACCGACGACCAGGGTTGGCGCATTGAAATTAAGGCCTATCCCGAACTCACCGCCAAGGGTGCTACGCGTGACAATTCGGCTTTGCCGCGTGACCGTTGGAGTCCGGATGGTAAGTCCTACGGCCCGTATTACTACACGCAGGAGGAGATTCGTGAAATTGTGGCCTATGCAGCAGCCCGTCACATCACGATTGTGCCTGAAATTGAAATGCCTGGCCATGCGCTCTGTATCCTCTCGGCTTTCCCCGAACTCTCTTGCACGGGTGGCCCCTTCAAGCCGCGTTGGATGTGGGGCGTGGAACCCGATATCCTCTGCGCTGGCAATGATGCGGTCTTCCCTTTCATGGAGAAGATTTTGGATGAAGTGATGGCGCTCTTCCCTTCGAAGTACATCCATTGCGGTGGTGATGAGGCTCCGAAAGATCGTTGGAATGTCTGCCCGAAGTGTCAGGCGCGCATTCAGGAGAAGGGTCTGCGCAATAGCTACCACTTGCAGACGTGGTTTATCCAACACTTCGCCGACTATCTCGAATCAAAGGGTCGCCATTTGAGTGGTTGGGATGAGATTCTTGAAGGCGGCTTACCGAAGGGTGCCGCGGTGATGAGTTGGCGTGGAAAGCAGGGTGGCATTCGTGCTGCGATGATGGGTCACAACGTGGTGATGGCACCGAATGATTACGCCTATCTTGATTATGGTCAGGGTCTCTCTTATGCTCAGGACCCCTATGAATACAATGGGTACTGCATTACGGTGGCGAAGACCTATAGCATTGATCCCACTGGCGGCATTCCTGAGGCGATGCATTCCCACATCATCGGGTTGCAAGGGAATCTCTGGAGCGAGTATATCTGGGATGGCGATGACCAACAGTGGAAGGCGTGGCCACGTGCCGCCGCCCTCTCTGAAGCCGCTTGGACACCGCAGGCGATGCGTTCGTGGGAGGATTTCGCCAAACGCATTCCTGGCGCAGTCACCCGTTTGCGCTTCTTGGGTATCAATTGCGCCCCATTGCCTTCGCCGCTCTTGCCGGTAGAAGAGAAGCCGGAGGCCAAATAAGATGTTGACGAAAGCCTATGCAGCCGCCGTGCAGGGCATTGGTGCAGCGGCAGTAGAGATTGAGGTGCATGCGACGCCTTCTGAGGATCCACGTACACGTGTGGTCGGATTGCCCGATACGGCGGTCAAAGAGAGTACGGACCGTGTGCGCGCGGCGCTGAAGAATAGTTGCTTCAAATTAAAACCTGCGGCGGTCACGGTCAATTTGGCACCTGCAGATTTGAAGAAGGAGGGCCCGCTCTACGATTTACCGATCGCATTGGCTCTCCTTGCTGCGAGTGAAGTGGTGCCCTTGCCATTATTGGATAAAGTGCCAGCCATTGGCGAATTGGCCCTCAGTGGCGAGGTGCGTCGCGTGAAGGGCGTGTTGCCAATCGTCTTGGCCTTACGTGATAAGGGCTTTAAGGCGGTGGCCGTGCCGGCGGAAAATGCCGATGAGGCGGCCTTGGTTGAGGGCGTGGAGATTTGGCCTGTGCGTGATTTGCGTCATGCCGCGGCGCTCTTTTCGGGTCAGACCGCCCCTGAAGTGCATCAGATTGATCGTGAAGCTGTCTTTGCCTTGCCACTTGGCGGTGAAGATTTCGCAGATATCAAGGGCCAAGAGGCCGCGCGTCGTGCCATTGAAGTGGCGGTGAGTGGGGGCCACAATATCCTCATGATTGGTTCGCCAGGCAGTGGTAAAACTATGCTTGCGCGTCGCATTCCGTCCATTTTGCCGCCGTTGTCGATGGAGGATGCCTTGGAGGTCACCTCGATTCACTCGGTGGCCGGAACCTTGAAGGAGCGTAATCTGATGTGTCAGCGCCCCTTCCGTTCGCCGCACCACACGGTCTCGGATGCGGGGTTGATTGGTGGTGGCACGCATCCGACGCCTGGCGAAGTCTCGCTCGCGCATCGCGGCGTGCTCTTCTTGGACGAATTACCGGAGTTCCAGCGCCATGTCTTGGAGGTCATGCGCCAACCCCTTGAGGATGGCGAGGTCACCATCGCGCGCACGGCAGGCACTTTGACCTTCCCGTCTGATTTTATGTTGGTGGCGGCCATGAATCCTTGCCCGTGCGGCTTTGCTGGGGATCCTAAGCGTGAATGTAGGTGCAGCGAACCCCAACTGCGTCGTTATCGTTCGAAGATCTCAGGGCCGTTGTTGGATCGTATTGACATTCATGTGGAGGTTCCCGCCGTTCCCTTTGAGGCCTTGTCGTCGAAGGAACAGGGCGAGTCTTCTGCCACGATGCGTGAACGCGTTTTGCGAGTGCGCGCCTTGCAGGCGGAGCGTTATCGGGAGTTGCCCAATGTGCGCTGTAATGCCGACCTCCCCGCAGGGAAGTTGCAACACTTCTGCCCGATTGAACCCGAAGCTGAGGCAATCCTAAAGATGGCCATGAATGAACTCGGTCTCACTGCTCGTGCCTACACCCGCATCTTACGCGTTGCACGAACCATTGCCGATATGGCTGGCGCAGAGGTGATTGGTCAGGTGCATCTCTTTGAGGCTATCCAATACCGCGCCCTCGATCGCAATCCTTGGTAAAACAAGAATTGCCACATCGCATCTCTACATCCTTAAAGTGTAGAACAAACCAAACGCACACCCATCGTAAAAACGATCGGTGTGCGTTTTTCTTTTATCGCCATACCAGACTAAAACATACTTAAAGAAGAACCTGTTAAAAAACCGTGAAAGAACACGCTAAATCCACAAAATCCCCACCCAAAAATAAAGTGTAGCCTTTTTCAAAATCAAAAAGGCTAATATTGAAAACGAATCATAACCTTTCTGCGTTTGAAAAAGGCTAATGTCGCCGAAGAATATGGTACCATATTCCTCATCAAGATGGTACCATATTCTCCTTCAAGATGGTACCATATTCTCCTTCAAGATGGTACCATATTCTCCTTCAATATGGTACCATATTCTTCAAGGGTCTCGCCCTTATTGAAAATCAAAGCTTCTCTAACGCTTCTTCAAAACAAACCTTTTTCATCTTCGAAATGAGTATCCCTTCTTTTTCAGGTCATTTTCTTCCTTTTTAAGGGCGAACGGATGGAAGAAGTGGGGCGGCAGCATTGTTTCCGTTATGCATAAGCCGCATAGAGCGTGGCGATACGTATCACCATTCTTTTATTGTATTTGACTTTCCTGAACTTGTTACGATGCGGCAACAATGACGGGATCGTGAAGTTGTTCAATGATTTTTCGAAGCGTAGCGATATGCGCACCAAAGAGGTCGGCGATGTTGTAGTTGTTAAAGGGTGCCTTATTGACAATATCCTTTAGTTCAATATCACCATTTGCACGGACGTAGTTAATGATGGTGCGAATGTACTCTTGTTGCTGAGCATTAAAGGTGTTGTCATTGAGATAGATACTAAACTTCTCATTGACGGCCTCTTGATTTAAGCCGATCAAACTTCTAACAAAGACGGCTAAATTACTTTGGTCTGTGGTCTTGTCATACTCTTCTTTACTGCCGAGTTCTTGCCAAAGGATACGTTCAAGTTCCTCTAAATCTTCGGCGGTGATACTTTCCAGATTATGAATCTTACGAATTGCAGGACTTTCCAAGTGCGCTGCGAGGTAATCAATCACCTTTTCACGATAGGTACGAATATCCACCACAGTGTCATCGGGTTGGAACTCGCTCTGGGAGATTACATCTGGCAGATTAATTTCATACTTACCGCGACCATCCCCACCTAAGAATTGCATTAATTCTCGCAGACTCTTTCGCAGTCGTTCAATGTCTGACATCACAGGATATTCCCAGAAATCACTACTGGCGAGCAACTTCAAATCTGCGGCCTTTGCGAGCACTTGTGGGATGGAGGCCTTTTCATCCAAAAGATACTTTGCGGCCTGGCTAACCTGTTTTACTTCACGTGCCGCGCCACTCACGCTCTCTGTACTGATGAAGGACAACATAATCTTCATCATACAACAGTCAAATGCGAGTGCTGTAGGATTTCCTGCGACACCTGTATCCAAGATGGGCACGATATGCTTCTGCAACTCTTGCGCCGAGACTGGCGTTAACGCCATCCAGTTTTCCCAATCGCAGTACTTATCCACATACTGCATCTCGGTGCGCACCTGAATACGATTACTATGCGCGCGAATCTCTGTGACCTGCTGATGCAAACGCGCCTTCAGTTCGTCGTAATAGCCCTTTGACCACTCATCTTCCTGATACTGCACCTGCTGCAATTCGTGCAAAATTTCACTCTGTAAGATGAACAAACGTTGCGTCGGTCCCAACGTCTTCACCTGCGCATCTGCGCCTTGTTCGTGTTCATCAAAATATTCAAAGTTTCCGCAATAGTCAAAGATCAAAAAGCCGCGCTTATGTTTTCCTGGTCCATAGAGATGCTCACACAAACGCGTCCCGCGCCCAATCATCTGCACAAACTTAATCTTTGAGCGCACCTTTTTGAAGAAGACGAGATTCAACACTTCTGGCACATCAATGCCCGTGTCGAGCATATCCACCGACACCGCCACGCGAAATGTCGGATCTTCCTCAAAGTTTTCAATGAGACTCTGCGCATTCTGCACATAGTTATCTACAAGCTGACACGTATTCGCGGGCAATTCTGGATACAATTCGTGGAAACACTCCACAATCATCTGTGCGTGCGTATGGTCAAAGGCAAAAATGATACTCTTCCCGAGGGTCTCACCTTGATTCACGCGTAGCCCCTGCGTCATCAATTCTTCCACTACGAGCTTACAGGTTTTCTCATTGTAAAGCGACTTGAAGAGTTCATTTCCAGGCACTGTGTAATCTAAGCTCGGCGGCTGCACTTCTGCCAAATACGCTTCTAACTGCGTCTGCTCTTCCACCGACAACCGGCTTATGTTAATCCCATTCTCAAGCATTTGTGACGAACGGTTAATGACCTTATAGCCCACCAAATAATGCTCTTTAATCGCTTCTTCCAAACTGTATTCCGAGTCTGGCACCCCCGATTCACATGCGAAGATTCCATACGTATTCGCGTCCACCTCATCCTTCGGTGTCGCCGTTAATCCCACGAGCAAACTATCAAAGTAACTAAAAATCGCCCCATAACGATTAAAAATACTGCGATGCGCCTCATCTACAATGATTAAATCAAAGCGCCCCGACTTAAACCGCTTGTCTTCTGCGTCAATGTAATTAATCATCGTCTGATATGTGCTAAACATCAAACGCGCATTAAAATCCTTCTCGCCACCCTCCGAGAGCACACAAATGCTACAATTCGGTAAAAGCTTTGAAAAATTGCGTTTCGCCTGACTCACCAAACTTGTGCGGTCTGCCAAAAAGAGCACATTCTTAACCCATTGATTGCGCATTAGCACATCCACCAACGATATTGATACGCGCGTCTTCCCCGTGCCCGTGGCCATCACGAGCAACCCTCGCCGTTGCTTTTTGTTCAACTTCTCATAGATGCTTGTAATCGCAATCTTCTGATAGGGTCTACCTGAAATTTCATCATTAATCTTTAGGTCCGTGATATCCTTCCGCGCCCTGCGCTGAATCATCCGCTCCAATTCCTCAAGCGTATGAAAAGCAATTACTGTGCGGTCAGGATACACCCCATCAATGACCTTCGTCGTGTACCCATTCGTGTAATACAACACCGGCTTATAACCATACACCGCCTTAAAACACTCCCCATACAAATCCACCTGATGGCGCCCCTTCTCTGGTG
>JAGCML010000093.1 GCA_017646485.1 Kiritimatiellia bacterium | reverse complement strand
GTCTTATTGTCAAATGACATGTCCTCTTTTAAGACATTATTAAAAGAGACAACCATCGTTTTTCATAATGGCAGTCCTGTTCCCATTTTCCTTCCAAGTGAACGTTGGAAAAGCGCGTTTGTAGACGCGATTCAATTTGAAATGCATACTTCAACAACAGTGGATTCAGTTTTCATTTCACCAAAAGAGGAAGACGTTCGATTCGCACCAACCTACTATAAACTAGAGCCTGGGTGTTCAATTAGTAGAACATTCTTTTGGCATTCAGATTTATCAGACCCGTTTTATAGTGCACTTTCAAGGGCAGAGCAAATTAGAGTTAGATGGAGTTTCTTTTACTATGATTCTAATAATGAAATTAAGCAAGATCACGCTTTCTCAAAATGGTTATCAAAGGACAAATTTAAAGATGGCGTCTCGATCGTTGAAGAGGATATGAGAGGATTGTTAACAATACAAAAGCCCTCATTGGATAATCAGAATACATCTTTTGAGAGTACTGTTGAAATTATTTTAGATAGTGAACTTTAAGGCTCCTCTTTACAAAGAAAATGGGCTCAATTCCCATGTGTGTGGGTAAGAGAATAAAAGGTTTCTAAACGTAAGGCGACGAGTCAACTCGTCGCCTTCAATTTTTTAAAAAGAGGCTTCGGCATAAGTGTGGTTGTATTATTGAGTGATCTGTTGTAATAGGGCAGTGCACCCCTTTAAGACATCTTCATAGGTAAGGGTGAAATTACCAGTGTACCATGGGTCGGCGATTTCACGTTCTTCCCCTGCAAAGGAGAGGAGGAGATGGATTTTTTCATGATACTGGGTGGGCAACATGCGTTTGAGGTTGCGCACATTGGCATGATCCATTGCGAGGATGAAGTCTGCGGTAGCGGCATCGTCTGGGGTAATGCGCCGTGCACGGTGAGGGCAGAGGGGAATGTTTCGCCGTGCGAGTTCATTTCGGGTGCCGTAGTGTGGGGGATTGCCAATTTCTTCTGTGCTGGTGGCGGCAGAGTCAACCGTAATCGCGTCACTTAAATGGGCTTGTGTGAGGAGGTAGGCCATGACGCTTTCGGCCATGGTTGAGCGACAAATATTGCCGTGGCAAACAAAGAGAAGGTGCATGGCGTCTCTTATTGGGGTGGCGATTGATGGGGCACTTATCGTGTGAGGAAGCGTCCACGGCGTGGCGTGGAGGGATTGATTTGACCGCCCATTAGGACGGGGGCTCCATTAACCATGACGGTGTCCACACCTGTAGAGAATGCATGGGAGCATTGATAGTCTGCAGTATCACGCCATGTGGCAGGATTGAGGAGCACGAGGTCTGCGTAGTAGCCTTCACGAATCAGACCACGTTCGCGGATACCAAAGGCTTGTGCCGGGAGTGCGGTCATGCGACGGATGGCCTCTTCTGGCGCGATATGGAGTTGCTCAGTGAGGGTGCGGAAGTATTTCGGGTGCGTGCCATAGGCTCGTGGATGGGGCGTGTCGCGTCCTAAGGCTCCCCATGGGGCGCGCAGGGAGGCATCTGAACCAGGCATAACCCAGGGCTGCTTCAAGATGGTGAGGAGGTTTTCTTCGCTCATGCCAAAGAAGAAGGCACCGGTTCGGCTTCGATCTTGACGTAAAATCCATGTGATGACGGCACCCATAGTGCGACAGGTGGCGTGCATGATTTCTGCAACCGTTTTCCCAGAGCAGGCACGTGTTTCGGGAGACCAGGTGCCACCAATCATAATGGAGGCGGGGTCACGTCCTGAGGCATCAATCTCTGCAGCGATTTGTCCACAGGTGCGGATGTCATCTAAACGTTTGAGAATAGCCGCATTTCCGCCTGCGGCTGCCCAATCTGGAAGCACAATGTCTAAGTCTGTGCCAGCGGAGAGGTAGGGATAACGGTCGGCATGTAGGTGGAAGCCTTCTGCACGAGCGGTTTCAATCTTTTCTAATGCCGCAGGCAACTTGTGCCAATTGTGGGGTTGGGAGGTCTTTAGGTGAGAAATCTGTGTGCGGATACCGGTGGCACGGGTGAGCGCGAGGACTTCGTCGATGGCTTCAAGGAGGTTGTCGCCCTCGCTTCTCATATGCGTGGCATACATGCCTCCTTTTTGCGCACAGACTGTGGCGAGGTGGAGGACTTCTTCGGGTTTGCTATGAACGCCAGGATGATAAATTAATCCCGTGGTTAATCCCCAGGCACCTTCATCAAGCGCCTGCTCTAAGTTATAGGCCATCTGCTTGATGTCCTCAGGAGAGGCGGCTTTAGGTGCATCGCCCATCACGCCTTTTCGAAGGGTGTTATGGCCTGCGAAAAGGATGACGTTGGTGGCGGGTTGGGCAGATTCAAAACAGGTTCGGTAGTCGGCGACGGTGGTCCAATTGGGGCCAGGCGTGGAGGGTTGACCAGGACGAGGCGGATAGGTTTGCGCTTCCCAATCGGAGGGCAGACGCGCATTATTGAGGCGTGGCGCTGCACTTCCACCACACTGTCCTCCAATTTCAGTGGTGACACCTTGGGTGAGTTTGCTGGGTGCATAGGGTTCGATGAGAAGAAAGGCATCAGAGTGCGTGTGTGCATCAATGAAGCCAGGGGTCAACCAAAGACCTTTCGCATCACGTTCGGCTGGTGCTTGGACGGTGCTGAGGTCGCCGATGGCGACGATTCGATCTTGAAAGATACCAACATCTTGACGTTTGGGTTTGGCGCCAGTGCCGTCAAAGACAGTGGCATTTCTGAAGATAAAATCAAATTGCATGGGAGAACCTTTGGTAGAGAGCAAATGTGCGAGGTCAGCGTGGGACGGCGTGCGCAGTTTAGAGCAAGCCTTCAGAGATGACATTCGCAATAATGGGGCCGAGGAGAACAATTAGGGTGGCCGGGAAGATGAAAAGGAGGAGGGGGAATAACATCTTCGTGGGGGCTTCTTGTGCTAATTTTTCGGCTCGCTCAAAGCGTTCGCGGCGTAATTGTTCTGCTTGAATACGTAAGATTGAACCTAAGCTTACGCCTAACTCGTCTGCCTGGATTAAGGCCGAACAAAGGGTGCGAATTTGCGGAATGCGAACACGTTCGGAGAGGTTGCGGAAGGCAATTTTACGTGTGGCGCCAATTTGAATCTCGCGTTGCATACGAAGGAGTTCTTCATTGAGCGGATCCATCGCACGTTGTTCACAATTGCGTCGGACGGCACTCATAAAGTCCATGCCCGCTTCAACTGATAAGGTGAGCAAATCTAAGACGAAGGGAAGCGCACGAAGGATAGAACGACCACGCTTCTCACGCGCTTTTCGGAGCCATTGCAATGGCCAACACCACGACAGCAATGTGCCGAAGAGCCAAATGGGGAAGGCATTACTTCCTAACGGAATGAACAGTAGGAGTAAGGTGGAGGCAAAGAGGAGGGGAACTAAGATGCGTAATGCGGTAAATTCGCGTCCAGAGAGTGCACCCTCGTAGCCCGCGGCAGTGAGTTGCCAAGCAGCCATTGTGGTGGAGGATTTAAAGAATGGGTGGCGTACAAGGGGATCTAAATTGGGCGCAAAGGGAAGTAAAAGACGGAAAAGGAGCGGCAGATTACGGACTTGGCGTCTGCCATCGGCCAAGGTCACATAGGTCATTTGCGTGGCGTGAATGAAGATATACCACGTGAGCGCCCCAATGCAAAGCGCCCAACAGATGAGGGAAATCCAATAAAGTGCCACCATAACTTAGCGAAAGGAATGAGGGTTAGACATCAATGGTTACAATTTTTCGAATGATTAGCCCGCCACTAATGACAAGGGCTACCACGGCAAGCAGGGTGCCACACCCGACTAAAGAGCACACAAAGGGCATCATTAAAGCGGGTTTGAAGATGAGCATGCCGATGGCAAGTAAGAACGGCATCGCACCAATAATGAGTCCCTGTAAGCGACCTTGTGCGGTGAGAGATTTCACATGCTGATAGATGCGTAAGCGCGCACGGATGGTGTCAGCAATGGTGTCAAAGATTTCAGTTAAATTGCCGCCAGATTTGCGTGCGATATCAATGGCCGTGCAGATAAGGGTCAAGTCTTCACTGCCGACACGCTGGTCAAATGCGGCCAATGCTTCAGAGAAGGAGATGCCGACTCGCATTTGTTGAAGAAGCAGATTAACCTCTTGTTTCATCGGGTTGTCAGCGCTTTCCGCCACCGATTCAAAGGCTTGATTGATTGAAAAACCCGCACGAAGCGCATTAGAGAGCATGGGAAGCACTTCTAACAATTGCAGATTAAAACGTTCAAGACGGCGCGCTTTGAGGTAGCGAATAAGGCATTTCGGCAACAAGAAGGCTGCACTTGCAATGCCTGTGGCGATTAACAGTCCAACCGGAATCGCCCAAGATGGGTCGGTTCGGCAAAAGGGAAGCATAATGACGAAGAACGTGGTGGCTGAGACCATGAAGCAGAGGTCAATCAACTTCTTCGCAGGGATAAATAAAAACATTGCTTCCAGTGAACGGGAAATCTCGGATTCGTAGAGGCTTGTTGCTTCATGGGTGCTTTGTGAAAAAGCCGAGGCAAAGGCCCAAACAAGTCCTGCAGCGGAGATGCCCGAAAGAGAAAGTGCGCAGATCAACCAAATGTTCATCATTATCCTTCGGGTGTAAAGAGGAGTGGATCAAGCGCAATGCCGTGTTGAGCAAAGTTTTCAAAGAAGGTCGGCATCGCACCAGTAGGCTTTAGAGTGCCCACGATTTTGCCATTAGAATCCACGCCTGTCTGTTGGAAGAGGAAGAGATCCTGCATCACAATTTGCGGACCTTCCATGCCTGTGATTTCGGAAATCGCAATGATTTTACGAGAACCATCACTCAAGCGCGCCTCTTGTACGATGATTTGGACTGCACTGGCGATTTGTTCACGAATGGCTCGGCTGGGCAAATCGACGCCCGACATAAGGACCATGGTCTCAAGACGGCTGATGACATCGCGTGGGGTGTTGGCATGGACGGTTGTAAGCGAACCGTCATGGCCAGTATTCATCGCTTGAAGCATGTCTAATGTTTCGCTACCACGACATTCACCTACGATGATACGATCTGGACGCATACGGAGTGCATTGCGCACTAAATCACGAATCGTCACGGCACCCTTGCCTTCAATATTTGGAGGACGTGCTTCTAAGCGCACCACATGGGGTTGGGCCAAGCGCAATTCTGCTGCATCTTCAATTGTGAGGATGCGGTCTGTTGAAGGAATAAAACCCGAAAGTACATTGAGGAGGGTGGTTTTACCAGAGCCAGTACCACCCGCAACGATGATGTTCTTGCGCAATTTGACGCAAGCATTTAAGAATGCCGCAATGGCTGGAGTCCACGTGCCGAAACGTACAAAGTCCTCTGTGGTGAGGATGCGTTTGGCAAACTTACGGATTGTAATGCAGGGACCAATCAATGAAAGCGGTGGAATAATCGCATTCACACGTGAACCATCCGCCAAACGTGCGTCCACATAGGGTTGGCTTTCATCGATTCTTCGGCCAAGCGGGGCAACGATACGCTCAATTACTGCGAGCACACTTGCGTCGTCCATGAAGGTTTGGTCCGTGAGGGTGAGGCGCCCGTTGCGTTCTACATAAACTTGCGAAGGACCATTAATCATGACTTCGGTAACGGTCTCGTCGGCAAGAAAACGTTCGACTGGGCCTAAACGAATGGACTCATCGTAGATTTCAGTTAGTAAGGCCTCTGGATCAATATTGCGTGGAAGCGCATTGCGATCTGTGACTTCCTTTAAAATCGCTTGCAGTGTTTCCCGAACACGTCGTGCGAGTTCTTCTGGGGTGACACCAGAGGAGAGGCGTTTGAGGTCTAAACGACGAACAAGCTCATTGTGAATTTGCGACTTAATGTCACGTTGGATGGCTAAATCGCGAGGATTAACCTCTGGTGTGGGCGGCGTTGGAGCGGGCTGCGGTGCAGGCGGGGTAACCTTTTGAGGTGTCGCAGGAACAGGTGTGGGCGGTTCTGGTCGCGGGGATGGCGTCACCGTGGAGGCCTCGCAGGGCTGTTTGGGGGAGACTCGGAAGATGGTATTGCCTACGCTCACAATTGCCGAAGGGGAGAGTTGAACCGAACCCGTAATGGGGGAGGAATTAACAAGGGTGCCATTGGAAGAGCCCACGTCCTCAATCCATGCGCCTGCTGGAGCCAGGATTAATTTCGCATGGAGTTCGCTCACGCTTGAATCTTTCAGGCGAATCGGACAGTCCACACCACGACCAACGAGATATGCGCCGCATGGCAGAGAGATTTGCTGTGAAGCTTGTCCAGGCAATGCGATGGTAATTTGATAATCCATGGCAGAACCTCCCAGATTACTTTTTACGCAGAAGGGTCTTTTGGCGAAGTTCGTTCAACGTTTCAAGCGAACCGCGAATCTGATTGAAATTAATCTGTTGCAAAGACTTCTCGTAGTGCAAGTCTTCGGGATTACGCAGGGAAAGGGTTAAACGGCCGCGCATTTGTTCGGCAAAGGTGAGCACTTCTGCCTCATGTGGGGTCACTTGTAACGTGACGAGCGCGTAAGATTGGTTGCCCCCGCGATAGGTATTGGCCGTTTCTTGACCAGTGGCTAAGACAAGAACGTCCTGAAGAATGGTCATGGTGACGAGTTCGGTCACGCCAGGTTGTTCCTTACTGGGCAAAGAGAAGGTGCCCAACACATCAACATGGTCCGCAGGACGCACCATTTGGCTCACGCTGGCTGCTGCAGAAACCGAAATGGAAATCGCGCGCATTTTTGGGGGTAATAACGAAGAGAGGCCTCCATCACCAGGGGCACCACCTTCAATATCACTCCAAAGCAATGGTTGACGACCACTAACACCTACAGCGAGCGTACGACCCACGAGGCGTAAGGCTGTATTTCCTTCAGGGCGAATGGTTTGTTCACGGAGTGCACGCTCAGGAAAGGTGAGGACACCGAGGTCATCCATGGTTAATTTGGTGCCAGCGGGCAACGATTTGGACAAAACAACGACATCGACGCTACGATTCTTTCGTTCAAAGGCCATTCTTTCACGTTCGAGTGCTTGCTTTTGAGCGGAGATATAGGTGCCTGTTAAGAAGGCCGCGATAAGTCCTGCAATAACCGCAAGGATAAGAACAATCTTTTGCTTCATGGGAGTTCCTTTTGAATGGCCAGGACGATATTCGTTGCGTGTTGTCCTTCACTCGTATGAATGAAGAGGGTGGAACCTTCTTTTTGCCAAACGGTTTGATTTAAGGCGGTCCAACCCTTTGCTGTTGCGGAGGTGGAAAATTCCGAGAGAATTGCGTTTGGAGGAAGCGTTGATGTGCCACTGATGAAGCGTGAGTGGGTCGCATCAATGACATAGTTGCAAGTGATATTGCAGGTCGGCAAATCTGTAGGATAGTCGCATTGGCCACGAATGGAGCTAAAATCATCATGAAAGACGTAGACAAATTTCCCAACCGTAATGACCTTCGCTTTGATTTTGTTTAATGACGCAGAAGAAGCAAAGTCCGGTAACCGCCAAACATCCGCCAACACAGAACGTCCATTCACATCCATGGTTTGCGTCATGACTTGTTGCGCACCTAAAGCCGTTAAAAGCTCTTCAGGGCTTTTGGTAGAAATCTGTTGGTAGACTTCTGCAACAAGGAGTGCGGCCATTGCCAACAAAGGCAAGATGATTGCTTTTCGTAAAAAGGGATTTTTCGGCAATCTCATATCAGTTTTGGGGAGGGGTGAGGCGTTATAGGGTGTACACTTGAAATGAGAAATTAAGCGCGCAATTGAAGGGCCATTGCGATTTCAGGGCAGGTGAAGGGATTGGTGTGCTTCGTGCAGTAGACGCATCCGCGATAAATTTTGTGGATGATACGTGTCTTTTCAATCTCTTTAAAGCCAAGTTTACCAAAGAATCGGGGTTCAAAGGTAAGCACAATCGCTTGAACAGGGCGGAAACCTTCAATGCGTTGTAAGACAAATCGAACCATTTTCTCGCCAATCCCTTGGCCACGATAATCCTTATTCACAGCAACCGATTGGAGTTCAACCGTCGCGCCTTCGGGATTACCAATTTCAGGTAAGATTTGCCAACAAGCGCAAGCAATAATCTTCTCGCCATCAACACCAACCGTAAAGCGGTCAATATTTTCAACGATGTTATTCAAAGGACGCAGAATCAACTCGTGGGGATAGCTCTGGATTAAGGCGTGAATCGGCATCACATCTGCTAAGGTGGCGCGACGAATAACAATTTTGGAGTTCATTGCTTCTCCGATCCTACAAAAAGAGTGGGTTAGGCTTGCGAAAATTCATCAATCTTTTCTGCGGTACCAAACACAAGGAGACGGTCATCGCTTCGAATAATTGTATCACCCTTCGGAATAATCAGATGACGAGGGGCTGCAGGATCAACATCGTCCAGGCGACGAATGGCTAATACCGTAATGTCATATTCACTGCGAATGTTTGCTTCCGCAAGTGTTTGATCAACCAAAATTTCTGGAACCGAGACCTCTGCTGCACAAAGACCATCTGCAATCTCAAAAAGGTCTGCCTGGCTTGCTGACATTAAACTTCGGGCAAGGCGAACTGCACGGTCGCGATTGGGGAAGATAACCACATCAGCACCGACACGGCGTAATACGCGGCCATGGACTTCGGTCGCAGCCTTTGCTACCACGGTGCGCACGCCAAGGTCTTTACAGTTGACCGTAGCCATCACGCTACCTTCAATATTTTCGCCGATGGCGACCACTACGGTATCGCAAAGCCCAAATCCTGCTTCTTCCAAAGCATGGATGTTGGTGGCGTCACCTTCAATGGCTTTGGTGACGTACTCTGAAAGCTCTTGAATCTTTTGGCGATCCATATCCATTAACAATACTTCTGCACCTTGTGCAGCAAGCGCTTGAATAAGTGCTTCGCCGAAGCGACCCGAGCCGATAATGCCGATTCGTTTAGTCATAATGTCACTATTATACCACACCCAATCCCTACATTATTAAAACTTCCTTAGATGTTATTACTAAAGTGAACAACTGAATAGGATTAAAAGATTACCTATTTGGTGGCTCTGTGTGGCAGTTACAAGGAGGTGGATGGAGTGCGTAAGGGTGTAAGGGGGGAGGCTTTGTTTGAGTTGAGCGGAACCCTTCGTTTAGAATTACGTGCGGATGGATGCGTGAATTGTCGTGATGACGGAAGGGGTTCGTAGGGATAAAAAGAATTGCCACAGACATGCGTCATGTGGCAATTCGTTAATCGATTCAATCGCTAACAAAATGTTAGGCGGTGTAAACGATGGATGCGCCGATGCTGGGCTGAATCATCGAGACTTCGCAGTCCTTACCGGTGTTAGCCTTGTAGTTTTCTGCGATGGCCTTTGCAGCATCTGCTGCAGCGTCAGCCTTCACGAGGACAACCACCGAACCACCGAAGCCGCCACCCGAGAGACGTGCGCCTAAGATGCCAGGGATGGTCTTTGTAACGGCAACGACATTGTCCAATTCTTCGCAGGAGTTTTCGAACATCGTGCGCGAGCTTTCGTGCGAATCAAAGAGCAATTTTCCGAAGCCGTCAAGATCGCCCTTGTTCAAGAGTTCAGCGCCGAGAAGCACGCGTTCATCTTCGCCAATGGGGTGTGCTGCACGGTTGGCAACGATGGGATCCAAACCATTCTTGTGCGCTTCCCATTCAGCCATGGTGACATCGCGCAAGGCTGCCACAGGGTGGGGGAGCACGGAGGCGAAGTAGGCCGCGGCGTCTTCACAAGCCTTACGACGAGAGGCGTACTGACCATCCACGAGCGCATGCTTGGCATGAGGATTGCACATCAAGAAGCAAACGGAGGGACCCATATCAACCGTTTCGATTTCAAGCGAACGGAAGTCGGTCTTCACGAGCATGCCTTCAGCACCGCAGAGCGAGGAGATTTGGTCTAAGAGACCGCAAGGGCAGCCAGCATAATCACGTTCTGCTGCTTGGCCAATCTTTGCGAGTGTCACATTATCTGCATCAATGGTGAAGAGTTGGGCGACAGCCTTTGCAGTGCACATTTCGAGCGCGGCAGAGGAAGAGAGACCAAAGCCCATCGGCACATTACCCAAGAACATGGCATCAAAGCCAGTGTCCTGAGGCTTGATCGCATTTAAGCCAGCAACAGTACCAATCACATAGTTGGCCCACGTGTCCTTAGAGACAGGCTTGGCATCCACTAAGGGGAAGGTCACTTCGTGCATAAGGTCGCCAGCAACGATGCGGTTGACGCCATCGTCATTACGAGAAATGGCAAAGAAGGTGCCGTAGTTGATGGCTGCAGAGAAGACATAGCCTTCATTGTAGTCGGTGTGATTGCCTAAAACTTCAATACGGCCAGGTGCATACGAAACAACAACGGGAGCTTTACCGAAGTGTGCTTTGTACTTTTCAAGGAGTTCGTTGTAGACGTCTTGATTAATCATTGCATCGTCTTTCTAATAAGTATTTGAGATACAGAGAGGCCGGACATCTTCATATCCGGCCTGTTAACTAGAGATTACTGGCGAATCAATGCGAGCACTTCGTCACGCTTTGCTTCCATTTCTTCCGTGCTCTTGGTGCTTTCAAGGTTGAGACGCACGAGCGGTTCAGTATTGGAGCAGCGGACATTGAACCACCAAGTGGGATATTCAACGCTCACACCGTCTAATTCAAAGACATTACCGTCTGCATACTTGGCCTTGATTTCAGCAAGGATTTCCTGAGGATCGCGGGCAACCTTGGTGTTGATTTCGCCCGAGCAAGCGTACTTGCGCAAAGGAGCAATCAATTCCGAGAGCGGCTTGTCAGAGTTGGTCACGATATTGCAGAGTGCAATCACGGCCATAGAGGAGGATTCTGCCACGAAGTTGTCGCGGAAGTAGTAGTGACCAGAGAGTTCACCTGCGAAGATAGCCTTGTGTTCACGCATCTGAGCCTTGATGAAGGCGTGGCCAACACGGCTCATCATGGGGACGCCACCAGCAGCTTCAATCACTTCCTTCACGACGCGGCTCGAACGCAAATCGTAGAAAATGACACCCTTTTCACGGCTCAACACATCCTGAGCAATGAGCGCAGTGATGAGGTCCATGGGGATGATATCACCCTTTTCATCGATGAAGCCAGCACGGTCTGCGTCACCATCAAAGGCCACACCGAAGTCATAGTTGCCCGAACGCACTTCCTTCTGGAGGTCGGCAAGCGTTGCGTGATGCAAGGGGTTTGCTTCATGGTTGGGGAATGCACCATCAATGTCACCGAAGAGGCGGGTCTGATCAACGGCGTCTTCAAAGGTCTTTGCTTCAGGAATGCCCATGCCGTTAGCATAGTCAATCGCCAACTTCGGACGACGAGCAAAGTTCATGAAGGGACGAATGTGTTCACGATATTCAGGGAGAATATCATAGGTGCTCACATCACCGGTCTTGTCTGCGACAGGCTTGAAGGCCTGAGCTTTCACAATCTGTTCAATGTCTTCAATGCCAGTGACACCCGAAATCGGTACGGCATCTGCACGGCAGAGCTTAAAACCATTCCATTCGGCGGGGTTGTGAGAGGCGGTAATCATAATCGAACCTTCCGCCTTCAATGTGCCGTTGGCATAGTAATTCATCGGGGTGGAGCATTCGCCGATATCAATGACGTCAGCACCCATTTCGGTGATGCCACGCGTTAAAGCTGCCTGCAAGGGAATCGAGTGGGGACGGCAATCGCGGCCGATAACCACTTTGCGAGCCTGAGTGAATGTAATGTAGGCTTTACCAATATCGTAAGCAATCGCCTC
>JAGCML010000092.1 GCA_017646485.1 Kiritimatiellia bacterium | reverse complement strand
TTGATCAGCTCGGTACGGCTAAGCGTGTGACCGTGGATAAGGAAAGCACCACCATTGTGGAAGGCGCTGGTAAGACTTCTGAAATCCAGGGTCGCGTGGCTGAAATCAAGCACCAGATTGATACCACCTCTTCTGACTACGATCGTGAAAAGCTCCAGGAACGCCTCGCTAAGCTCGCTGGCGGTGTGGCCGTCATCAAGGTTGGCGCACAGACTGAAGCTGCCATGAAGGAAAAGAAGGACCGCGTGGATGACGCATTGCACGCTACCCGCGCTGCAGTGGAAGAAGGTATCGTTCCCGGCGGTGGCGTGGCATTGATTCGTTGCCAGAAGGCTGTGGAAGATTGCGCTGCTACGCTCTGCGGCGACGAAAAGATTGGCGCTGAAATTCTCGGCCGTGCAATGGAAGCTCCGCTCCGTCAGCTCGTGCAGAATGCTGGCCTCGAAGCTGCACTCATCGTTGAAAAGGTGAAGGGCGCTGAAGGCAACAATGGTTACAACGTGGCAACGGGTAAGTTTGTTGACCTCGTGGAAGCCGGTGTGCTTGACCCCGCTAAGGTGACCCGTTCTGCTCTTCAGAACGCTGCCTCTATCGCAGGTCTCCTCCTCACCACCGAATGCATGATTACCGAAATCCCTGAACCCAAGACGGCTGCTCCGGCAATGCCTGACGGCGGCATGGGCGGTATGATGTAATTCATCAGTTCTGCTGATACACAAAAGACGCGCGACGCGGTTGAGTGGTGCGTCTTTTTTTATCTTGTGAAACGAGGGTAATGCGTGACGAGGGTGGTGCTGCGGTGCGATGATCATCGGCTTGCGCGACAGAATTGAAACAGCCCTTCGCAAGCAGGATGTGCGGAGGGCTGTAACGATGAGGGGCAGAGGAGGGAAGGTGAGGCGTAAGGGCGGACGATGAAAGGCGCGATTACGCCCCTGGAATTGCTGCAATTGCGTGGCGAATATCGTCCAGCGTGTGCAGGTTCATCAGATTGCCACGGAGGGAATTCGCGCCGGGGAGGCCTTTGAAGTAACGGAAGATGTGGCGACGGAAGGTGAGGACCGTCGCCTCTTCTGGGGAGAGACGCGAGAAGGCCTGGGCTTTTTCACGATAGCGCAGTTCGAGAGCGAGATGGTCTTCCGTCAGAGCATGGGCATTGCCTCGCTCAAATTGGAAGACTGCGGGCGTCTCTAAGGCTGCGCGTGCAATGAGAATCGCCTTCACACCCGTGGCGGCCATGGCCTCAGCGGTTGCACGATCCACCACAGAACCATTCCCGAAAATGGGGAGGGAAGTGGCTTCCACCGCCGCTTTGAGGGTGTCTAAGTGTACGGTGCCTGCGTGACCTTGCGAGGTGTAACGCGCATGGAGCGTCACCGAGGTCGCACCGGCGGCTTCCATGCGTTGTAAGACTTCGCGCCACACGGGCACTTGTGGATTGGGCCCTAACCGTGTTTTCACGCTGACGGGGAGCTTGACGGCATTCACCACCGCAGAGACGATGGCCTCTAAGCGCGGTAGGTCTTTCAACAAAGCCGAACCCGCACCCTGCGATGTAATGCGTGGCACGGGGCATCCCGCATTGAGGTCAATCCCTTCAAAGCGTCCCATGGCGGCCACAATTTGAGCGGCCTCTGCTAAACGTGCTGGGTCATGGCCGTAAAGGTGTGCCCAGACATGACGCTCTTCTGGGAAGGTTTCCAACAGAAAGAGCGTCTTAGCAGAATTACGACAGATGCCCTCTGCATTGACCATTTCCGTGTAGGTGCGTTGGGCACCATATTGTTCGCACAAAACACGCATGGGCGGAGAGGTGAATTCCGCCATGGGGGCAAGGTAAAGCGGGGGCAATGGTTCGGACATAGGGTACAATTAGCGGCGCTTGAGCCAACCAAATGAGGGCTTTGCGGGTTCCACATCAATGGGGTCGGGCTCTTCTACGCGATAGGGCGTGAAGTTATTCTGCGCGGTGAGGCGTTCCAATTCTTCAATGCGACGCAGGAGTTGTTCCTGAATGTGCGCATTTTCACGGTGTTCTTCTTCGCGTGCCTTGCGTTCACGTTCGAGCGAACGGGCGGTTTCGCGGAGGGTTTCTTCTAGCTGAAGCGCATTCAAGGTCTGGCGTTCAGCCTGGCCAATCTGGGCGCGCAACTGTGTTTCGCGTCCTTCCTGGGCGATGAGCTGACGCTGCAATGCGCTTTCGCGTTCGCGTCCTTCTGCGATGGTCTTCTCCAATGCGGCAATGCGATCGGTGTCTTGCGGACGCGGTAAGGCGGGTTGCAAACCCGAGAGACGGCCACGGGTGGCATTGGAAATCATCTGTTCGGGATTATCCCCTGCAATGCGGCGGATATCAAAGAGGCGCTCGGAGAGTTGGACTAAACGCTGACGGGAGAGTTCGCGCAATTGCTCAATGAAGCGTTCCTCTTCTTCTTGGCTACGCTTTAGGAGGTCAGCTTCGCGTTGGAGGACTGCAAAGAGCGCATTGTCGGGTTGCAAATCAGTTACAGGAGCGGCCTGCTGTGCGGTCTCCAGAGCTGTTTCCAAAGCGTGAATGCGTTGGCGCAACATTCTTTAACGCTCGGCTGCCGCCTCAGCGGCCTCCATTGCAGTGGCACGCAAGTGTTCGCGTTCGGCATGGAGGGCTTCAATTTCTGCAGCCTGCGCTTCAGGGTCAGGCAAATCATTCGTGACGAAATCGGCTTGGCGCAACTCCGCTTCTTGGCGCAACTCATCAATGCGTTTATCCTTGAGGCGAAGCTCTTTTTCCAAGAGAACAATCTTCTTATGGGCCTCTTCCAACTCCTGTGCGTGGTCATTTGCGGGCACTTCGATGGGGAGGGGCAACTCCATAGAGATGGGTTTTTCGCCCGGATCTTGCGAGATAATGGCATCCGTAGGGAAGTGACCTTCCTCAATGAAACGTCGAGCTG
>JAGCML010000091.1 GCA_017646485.1 Kiritimatiellia bacterium | reverse complement strand
TGCTTCATTTTAGTCATGTATTCCCTCGTTGTTTTTGCTGTCATGGCGTAGCTCCTTCGGTGCACATTCAAATGACACATAGGAGCAATAGTGTGACATAACTGGATTTTTCTTCGGTGCACATTACTATGACACATCACGGGGGATTTTGGGGTGGAGTGGTTTTTTCTACCTTTAGGGCGTTGAATATGTTATACTTACGCGCGATTTTCATTCTTTTTAAGGAGATGAGACTATGGCCAAATTGACGGCTGACATGTTGCGTGACATGTATTTGAAGTTTTTTGAATCTAAGGGGCACACCATTATTTCCGGTGCATCGGTTATTCCGGAAAATGACCCGACGGTGCTCTTCACAACGGCAGGCATGCATCCCTTGGTGCCGTATTTGTTGGGTGAAAAGCACCCTGCAGGTACGCGTCTGACGGACGTGCAGAAGTGCGTGCGTACAGGTGATATTGAAGCTGTGGGTGACAGCGCACACTTGACCTTCTTTGAAATGTTGGGTAACTGGTCGCTCGGTGATTACTTCAAGAAGGAAGCCATTGAATGGAGCTTTGAATTCTTGACGAAGCACCTCGGCTTTGATCCTGCGCAGCTCTCCGTGACGGTGTTCGAGGGTGAAGGGGATATTCCGCGCGACGATGAGGCGATTGCCTATTGGAAGGCGCAGGGCATTCCTGAAGATCACATCTATCCGAAGGGTCGCGAAGATAACTGGTGGGGTCCTGCTGGTACGACGGGTCCTTGCGGTCCGGATACGGAAATGTTCATCGATACGGGCAAGGAAGCCTGTTGCGAAACATGCTCTCCGGGTTGCGGTTGCGGTAAGTACATCGAAATCTGGAATGACGTCTTCATGCAGTATACCAAGACGGCAGAAGGTAAGTACGAACCCTTGACGCAGCACAATGTGGACACCGGCATGGGCGTGGAACGCACCATTTGCATGCTCAATGGCTATAAGACGGTGTATGAATCGGAACTCTTCTTGCCGTTGTTGGAGAAGATTCGCGAATTGACCACGCATGAGTTGGAAGAAGAGAAGCGTGTGCGTGCAGAACGCATCATCGCAGACCATATGCGTACGGCGACGATCATCTTGGGCGACCCCAAGGGTGGCGTGAAGCCGGGTAATGTGGGCGCGAATTATGTGTTGCGCCGCTTGATTCGTCGCGCGGTGCGTTACGGAATGGACCTTGGTTTGCCTGCAGGCTTCACGGCTACAATGGCAGATATCGTTATCGGGACGTATCGTAATTTCTATCCGGAATTGCTTGAAAAGCGTGAATTGATTCTTTCTGAATTGACCGCAGAAGAACAGCGTTTCGCGAAGACTTTGACGCAGGGTCGCCATGAGTTTGAAAAGATTGCGAGCGTGATGGCTCAGCATGGTCTGACCCAAATGTCTGGTAAGACCGCATTCAAGCTCTATGATACCTATGGTTTCCCCTTGGAATTAACGCAGGAATTGGCCGCAGAACGCGGTATGAGCGTTGATATTGATGGCTTCAATAAGGCTGAAGAAAAGCACAAAGAGGCTTCTAAGCAGGGTGAAGGCGTCTTTAAGGGCGGTTTGGCGGACCACTCCGAACAGACCACGCGCTTGCATACGGCAACGCATTTGTTGCATAAGGCGCTTAAGGTGGTGCTCGGTGAGCATGTCAACCAAAAGGGTTCCAATATCACGGCTGAACGTTTGCGCTTTGACTTCTCTCATGGTGAGAAGATGACCAAGGAACAAATCGAGCAGGTGGAAGATATGGTGAACGAACAAATCGTTCGC
>JAGCML010000090.1 GCA_017646485.1 Kiritimatiellia bacterium | reverse complement strand
AGACGCTTAACCACGGTACGCCCGCACCATCAACTGCATCGTTAACAAAGGTGACGGCTAAAAGAAAATCGTGCCCGTGGAAACGGGCACGATTGAAAAGAAAAATGGGTTCACCTTAAAGCGCTTTAGCGGCTGCTTCTGCGGCCATTTCCACAAAGGGAATCTTATTGACGGGGTGAACATTATTCTTCTCACCCAAACCTGCGCTAAAGGTGTCTAAGTAGGTAGCACCCGTGCGTTCGCAGGCCTTCTTTTGTGCTGCACGATAGGGTTCCCAAGGACGATTCATCACAGGAAGCCCCACCATCAAGAAGGGAGCGTCAGCGTTGGGACGCAAGGTCTCAATCACGGCAAGCAAGGTTTCCAACATGTAATCGTCAGCGAGCGGCTTATCGGGCGCGACATTCACCGTGGCATTGGATTCGCCCTGATACCACAGCACACCATCAATCGGAAGATGCTTCACCTTCGCAATGCCCTCGCGATAGAGTTTGTTGAGTGCCCACCAGTACGCCTCGGTCTTATTCCCCTTACGCTTGGGATATTCACGAGCGCACCACTTGCAGGGAAAATCCTCGTTCTCATGAATTTGCTTACGATTGGTCACAATCTTCAAGAGATTCGGATATTTGGGTTGGCCCTGTTCATCCAAAGCGGCCATCACCTCTTCGCTCAAGAAGGCTTCGGTCGGCGCACCGCCTGCAGCCACATAGAGGATGACGATGGGCTTGCCAGAGGCCTTCGCACGACGAATCGCAAAGGAAACGCCCATTGCGGACCAGTCCTTTGCATTCTGCGGTGTAATCTTATGCCATTTACCAGACATAAAGTCCCAGAGGCGAATATCGCAATCTGCAGTAGCCTGCGCTTCTTCATCAGCCTTGGCGCACCAGCCTAACTTCCAGAACATATTAGACTGACCTGCGCAGAGCCACACCTCAGCCTTCCCGGCAATATCTTCAGGCAATGCGACAGGTATTTCCGCGGGCGCAGTCAAGGCCTCGTAAGTGGTCTGCGCAATCACCTTCGCGCCTTCAGCGGTGGGGTGAATTTTATCCGGGAAAGCGGTCATCAAGAGTGGACGCAAGGGTTCCTGCATATCGATTAACTTTGCCCCTGTGGCGGCTGCCACTTTGGCAAGTTCGGTTTGCATCAAGAAAGGTTCTGGCGAACGGTAGAACTTCTGACCAGGTGCGAGCGGAGCTAACTTTCCCCAGATGTAAAGTTTCGGCTTCGTTGGAAGCGCTTGATAGTCAGCCAGCAAGGTCTGGTAATCCTGAGCGAAAGTGCCGGGGACTTCACGTTCTTTCTTCAAGAATTCGCCATTGTCATTAATGCCAAGATTGCAGATGACGATATCGGGTTGCCAAGCCAGTGCGGCCTGATGTTCGGGCATGTAACGATAACCGCGACGTTCTTTACCACGCCAAGAGTGGAGATAGATGCCACGGCCAGAATTACCGAAGTTGCGCACTTCATATTGCGCCCCCAACAAGGCCTGCAATTGTGCGGGATACGAACTCGTATCACGGTCTTTAATCGTCAAACCATAGGTAATTGAATCGCCAATACAAGCCACCTTAATCGGATCGGCGCACAGTACTGTTGCGAAGAGAAGCACACCTAAAAACATCCAGCGTTTCATCGTTACCGCCTTTCGACTTTAATCCCTCATCGCTTAACGCAAACGAAGCGATTCTTTCAATTTATCATTCTTATCAATGACCTCATCCAGATCTGCCTTCATCCCATTCAAACGAGCGGTATCCGCCGTTGCGGGATCCAACAGATTCTGCGTAGAGCGCTTGATAAACTCACTTTCCAAGGACCAAAAGACATTGCGAACGTAATACTCAGGCGTAGCACGGTGCAACACCGTGATTTCACCCGAAGGCGCAATATTCATACGTGGCTTGGAGAGCGGCAGATAGGCCCCCAACCTTGTGGTGGGGAAGACCGTTCATGTCGGCGT
>JAGCML010000089.1 GCA_017646485.1 Kiritimatiellia bacterium | reverse complement strand
TTCGCCGGTACGCGTATCGATGCGGATGAGGTCGCCTTCGTTGATGAAGAGCGGCACAGGAAGTTCATAGCCGCCTTCAACGGTGCCGGGCTTGGTGACCTTACCAGCGGCCGTGTTACCACGCACACCAGGATCGCACTTGATCACGCGACGTTCAATGAAGGAGGGGAGATCCACGTCGATCACATTGTCCTGGTAGAGGAGGGCATCGACTTCGAGACCATCGGTGAGGAAGTAAACCTTGTCACCGAGCACTTCCTTGGAGACGCGAATTTCGTTGTAGTCTGCGTCATTGAAAATGTACACGCCTGCATCTTCGTAGGAGAAAACGAGGGGAGTCTGTGCCAAGTCAGGCTTTTCGAAGCGGTCGTTGGAACGGAAAGAGCAGCTCTTACCAGAACCATTGAGCATATTGCGCAGCTTGCAGTTGTAGAAAGCTTGTCCCTTGCCAGGCTTGGAGAAATCGAAGTCGGTGATGATCCAAGGCTGGTCTTCAAACATAATCTTGAGACCTTTTTTCAAATCTGAAGCGGTGTACATTGCGTATTCCTTCGTTCTTCATTAAGTGTTAATAAAATAAACCTCATAAGTATACCATAAGTAGACCAAAGATGTATCTAAACATCAAATAAATCTAACAAATAAGCGGTTTTTTGAGAGGAAAATGAAGAAAAGCGCCCTCTTTTGAGGGGGTAAATCGATGTGTTGAATTCAATCGCGTGATGGAATGCGTCCTCCTGGGGGCCGAAGCTTCGCACGATTCCGCTTTCACTTATGTTTTTTTGATTGGCGTTTTATAGGTAATTGTGGGCGTTTTGAAAAAGGGGGCATAAAAGGTAAGGGATGAGAGAGACTGTAGAGACAGAAGGGACAACGTGACAGAAGGGATGGTGTTTTCAGGGCGCTCGTCATTACTAAATCCATAAGATGCTGTAAAGCCCTGATCGCTCTTGCGCCGGTCCTACAAGGGCGGCCGCCCTTGTAGGACATCTTTTTAATAACTCCGTAGATATCAAAAATACGGCACAATTATAGTGAATCGTAATAGATAAGCCCTGGAAGGGCGACAGTTTAAAGCCGGGGGTAAGCGAGTGAAACGAGCGTAGCCCCCGGTTACTGTAGGCACGCATAGCGTGTACCGCGCGAGCTTGGCTCGCCCCGCGAAGCGGCTCTCGGTTGTGGGTGGCACCCGCGGATGAGCAGTTTATTTTAGGATACTGCGCACAGAAAAGCACTTCAGTGGACGGGTAAAAAGAAAAGGTCGGAAGGCGTCACCGCATTCCGACCTTAACTTGAATCCTCATTTCACCTCAGTGAATTTGGAGCAAATCACGATACTTGGGCAAGGGCCAGTGTGCGTCATCTGCGATGACCTCAAGGGCATCGGCGGCCTTACGCAGTGCGGTCATCGCCTGGAGAATCTCCTGCTCGCCCTTGGTGAGGGCTTGCTCTAATGCTTCGCACCCCTTGTGCAATTCGTCAAGACCAGTGCCAATGCTCGTTGCCTTGTCTTCAAGGCTCTTCAAGCCCGCATTTAAGCCAGCCTTTTTCGTATCGCAAAGGATGCGTGCGAGGGTGCCGAGTTCTTCAATGACTGCGGGTTCCAAGATGTTGCGAGCCGTTTCCAGTGCAACCTTACCCTCCAAGCGAACCTTACGTGCGTATTCAGCACAGAAGACATCGTAACGGGAACGCATTTCAGTGGGATGCAAGACGCTGCACTTCGAGAAGAGTCCCAAATTCTTTTCGTCCAAGAGAACGGCGAGTGCTTCGGGAACCGTACGCAAATTGGGCAAGCCGCGCTGCTTTGCTTCTTCCACCCATGCAGCGGAGTAACCATCTCCATTAAAGATGACGCGCCCGTGCTGGCGAATGATACGCTGGATAATGCCTTCCAAGCCTTCGTGGAAAGATTCCTTGGGTAACTTTGCAATTTCGTCTGCGATATAGTCAATCGATTCAGAGACGATGGTATTGATTGCCATGCAGACACCAGAGCAGTTCTGCGAGGAGCCAGGCGTGCGGAATTCAAACTTGTTCCCCGTGAATGCGAAGGGAGAGGTGCGGTTGCGATCGGAGGTGTCGCGCGGAATCGGAGGCAGTGTATCCACGCCCACGCGCAACTTGCCGACCTTTGCACTGGT
>JAGCML010000088.1 GCA_017646485.1 Kiritimatiellia bacterium | reverse complement strand
TTGCGCGGCGTGATTCACTTTACGGTGACGCTACATGGCCCGAAGTATGATTTGCATTCTGGCCAACATGGCGGTGTGGCCCCGAATCCTGTGCAGGGCATGGCGGCCTTAATCGCCTCCCTTCACACGGCAGATGGCGCCATCGCCGTGGAAGGTTTCTGTGATGGCATTGAAGATCCGACAGAGGCAGAATTCGCCCTCGCCACCGAACGTGGCTTTGATGAGAATGCGTATGAACGCGAAATCGGCGTGCTTCCTGTCGGCGGCGAACGTGGTGTGCCGGCGATTGTGCGCAATGCCTTCCGTCCCACGGTGGAAATTAACGGCATCCATGGCGGTTATGGCGGTCCAGGTTCGAAGACGGTTATTCCGACGCATGCGATTGCGAAGATCTCTTGTCGCTTGGTGCCAGGGCAGAGCCCGAGCCATGTTTGGGAGTGCCTGAAGGCGCACTTTGAACAGTATTGCCCGCGCGGATTGACCTTGGAATTGACCGATGTAACCGGCTGTGAACCCGGTTTCCGTCTGCCCATTGATAGCCCCGTGATGCGCATTGCGCATGATTTGCTCAATACCTTTGACGAACGTGGCGCAGTCTTAACCTGGGAAGGCGCCTCCATTCCAATCGTTGCACGTTTGCGTGATATCACTGGCGCCGCACCGCTCTTGGTCGGCTTCGGCATGCAGGAAGACCGCATCCACTGTCCGAACGAATCTTACTCTCTGGAACAATTCACCGACGGGGTGCGTTGGGGTGGACAGATCTTTACGGCATTGGCATAAGCACTGTAGGGCGAATGTAGCATGGAAGTTGAAATTCAGGATGTTGGCTATGGTGGCGTAGGCGTGGCACGCACCGCCGATGGTGTAATCTTCGTGCCAGGAGCCTTCATTGGCGAACGTGTAGACGTCGAAATCACACGAAAGAAAAAACGCTTCGCCCAAGCACGTTTGCTAAAGGTGTTGACGCCTTCGCCAGATCGCCGTGAACCCGAGACTGCTGTTGTGCCAGGCATGGTCTATGCTGCGCTTGACTATTCCGCAGAACTTGCCCTGAAGCAACACCAACTTCAGACCTTGCTCCAACGCATCGGGCGCTTGGACGTCCCCCAGATGTTGCCCCCTGTAGCCTCACCCTCCACACTTCATTACCGCAATAAGCTGACCTTACACTGGGATGGTCGCCGTTTGGGATACATTGGCGAAGACAATCGCACCGTCATTGATACGCCCAGTTGCCCCCTCTCATGTGCACCGATTAATGATTTATTGCGCCAACTGCGTGCTGATAAACTGGCCTTGCGTCGCGTCAAGCGTGGCGAACGTGTGGTCTTGCGTTACACACCGCAGGATGGCGTTGTGGTGGGATTAGGTCGTCCGCCAGAAGGCATGCTGACAGAAGAAATTGCAAGTCTTACCCTTTCTGTGGCAGCAGACGCCTTCTTCCAAGTCAATCTGCCGTGCGTGGAATTGCTCCTTAATGCTTTTCGCGAACGCGTGAAGGGGTGCGAACGAGTCTTTGACCTCTACTGTGGCACGGGCCTCTTTGGGTTTGTCGCAGCGCAAGCAGGCGCCAAGGAAATCTTCGGCCTTGAAATTTCACCCTCTGCAGTGGCCTCTGCCAAGGAAAACGCAAAACACCTTGGGGTTAAGGCGAACTATCGGTGTGCGCCGAGTGAGTGCCTACCGAATAATTTGCCAGCCGCAGATCTCTGGATTGTGGATCCTCCACGCGATGGCCTTTCGGATGATGTGCGGAAAAACATCCTTGATTATCTGCCCCCACGCATCGCATACATCTCTTGTGGACCAGATACCTTGGCACGTGATTTGGCGCAACTCTCTGAGCGCTATCAGATTGATTCAATGCAACTCTTTGACTTCTTCCCACGTACCGCACACTTTGAAACATTGACGATGCTGTCATTACGCAGCTAAATGCTGCCAGACTTTTTTAGTAGAAGTGTGCTTCTCACTTTGACGATGGCGTAGCCTGACGAGAAATGGAGATGTGCCAAAGCGACGATGTCGCAGTTGATAGTTCCAAGTTTCTCAGCACTTCGTGCTCGAGCGCATATTCGCTTCGCTTGCAGTTGACAGTTGATTGTCGCACTCGCTTCGCTCGACTTATGGTTTACAACACGAGCAGCGTGCAAGACTATGCGATTCGTGGAGAGCGGCGAAGCCGCAAGTTCTGAGTTTCGTTCGCTTTGCTCACTGGTGTTCAAAGTTCGGAGTTCAGGGTTCTGGGTAGCGCTCCGCGCAGGACTGCATGTAATTCTCCACGAGTCGCACAGTCTTGCACGCTACGTCG
>JAGCML010000010.1 GCA_017646485.1 Kiritimatiellia bacterium | reverse complement strand
ATTTCTTGGAGGAGATCCTCTGCGCTGATGCGTTGCAAGAGCATCGGGTGCATGTGACGTTCTGCTACGCGTAAGAGACGGTCGCGAAAGTGGACAGCGCCTGCTTCAAGATGGGAGACTTCGTTCATCGGAAAAAACGCGCGAAGGGGGACCTTCGCGCGAACATGAGGTGAGGTAAATTAGGCTGCAGGAGCAGGAGCGGGAGCTGCGGGAGCAGGACCCTTACCGCGACGCTGGCCGCGAGGGCCACGGGGACCGCGAGGACCCATGGGGCGACGGGGAGCCTTCTTGCAGAAGCAATCTTCGCAGGTGCAAGCCTTACGAGCTTCTTCCATCTTCTGACGGGCTTCTTCCATTTTAGCCTTCATGGTTTCACGGAGGGCGGCGCGTTCTTCTTCGGTCATTTCGTTGAACTTCTTTTCCGGAGGGGTGGGACGGAGTTCAGCCATGGCCTTAGCGCAGGGGCAGTCTGCGTTGGGGCAGAGAGGAGCCTTGCGAGCTTCCTTCATCTTCTGACGACGTTCAGCCATGCGCTTACGGAAAGCTTCGCGCTGTTCAGGCGTAGGAGCCATGCGAGGGGCCTTCTGTTCTGCAGGGGCAGAGATTTCTGCGGGAGCTGCAGGCGTAGCGGGTGTTTCTTGAGCGAGGAGCATCACAGGGGCGAGCATAGCCACGCAGAACAAGAGAACGGAGGTTTTCATAGGGTTTTCCTTTCGCGGTAGGGTGAAGCGTGCATCGGTTACCGCAGACGGGTGCACTCAGACAAATCAATCGATGTGTCTACTGAGAAGAACGCAATGGCGCGCTCAGAATCCACAAGAAAAATAAAAATTTTTAAAAAAACTTTATTTTGACCTCTTACGGACGCTTTTGCAACAGTATAGCACACTTTTAGAGGCGTAGCGTAGCGCATCTTCCAGTGAGGATGGGCGAGAAGTCTGCGTGCGTCTTAGTGCGCGTAGTGCGAACCACCACTGGCGCCGCGACCAGGTTTGGGTCTACGACAGGTGTGCCCATGGAGCGAGAGCCACGTGGAGACGGTGGTGCGATAGGCGGGATTATCCCATTTGACGAGCGCATTGCAGTATCGGCATCCGCCAAAGGTGCGCCCTGATTGGCTATACTCACGAATATGATGATAGAGATGGCGAAGCCATTCAGGGTTAAAGGCGCGCAAGGTGGCATCGGTGGAGTCCACGGGCACAAGGCGCACGGTATCAAATCCACCGAGGAGGAGCTCGTTGGTACGAGGTGGTTCGCCACCGACCGAACCAAAAGGCTTGGCTACGGTCAACCACGGATAGTCGTCACGTTCGATTGAAATGGCGGTGAATGCGCCTAAGACATCATATTCATCACGCACATCTGCACGGATTGGTAGGTAGTCTTGACGCATTTGTTTCCATGGCTTCCATGCTGCACCATAGGTCATCCAGGGCAGAAGCGTGTGGGCTTCAATCACTTGAAAGGGTTCGTCTGTGGGGGGATTGTCGGGGAGGAGCGGATGATTAAGTTCGTGCAACTGCGCATTCATCTGTTGGGCAATGGTTTTCATTTCGCCATCGCGATAATGCGCACGGTAGAGTTCATTGAGCGAGTAGGGGTGGCCTTGGA
Source organism: Kiritimatiellia bacterium (assembly GCA_017646485.1). GTDB lineage: Bacteria > Verrucomicrobiota > Kiritimatiellia > RFP12 > DVOR01 > Spyradenecus. The sequence goes on along the minus strand of JAGCML010000010.1, from coordinate 1,856 downwards.
GGCTCAACGAGAAGAAGATCTCGGTGGAGATTTCTGGTACGGGGCCAAAGTCGCGATGAGAACGGTAAGACTCAAGCATCTGGTAGGCGTTAAACCAGAACCAACAGTAATCGCCGCCCAGAATGGCCTCATAGAAATCTTGGTTGCTTAAGAGTGTAGACGCATCCGAATAGATGGCGCTAATGGGAAAGGCATAAATTTCCTCTTGGCGCAGGAGCGTCTCAAGGGCATTATTGAAGTCTTCGGTTGCCCCAGGGTAGAAATTTGGAAACTCCACCATCTGTGCACACTTACGCAGAAACTCCTTCGCCTCAGGGAGCGGGGTGGCGCGATTGAGGCGGGCAGTGTGCTGCGCAGCCTGGAGGGAGAGCAAGGGCGTGACCAACGAGATGCGCTGTTGGAGTTCGTAAAGTGCGCTCGCGTCCGCAAGATTATCAACATCATCTGCGAGCATAAAGGCGCGGATAAGATTGAGCTCGCCGATGAGATTGAGGCCCGCCGCCTGCCATTTCGCTGCTGCGAGCGCCACAGGGTCTCCGGCATCTTGCGCACGCAAACGTGCGAGTACGGCGTGATGGGTGTCAATTACCCAGAAGGCCATCGCGGCCATCGCTAAGATGAGCGCAAGCAAGAGCATCACCGCTTGGCCACACTTGGATGAGGCATCGCGTGGTGCTTTCCAACGCAAAAGGGAGAAGGCACGCCGCAACATTACTCAAAGCCCTCGGAGAGATAGTAAGAGGCATGGTCTTCAATGGCCCAATTTGCAGTGAAACGGCGGGTGTTGGTGGGGCTAATCTCTGCACCAAAGAGGGCGCCAAGCCGAGAGGGAAGGGAGAGGGGAACCTCAAAGGAGAGTTGACTCTCGGTCTGGTCGTTCTTTCGGGTGACGCGTTGTTGAAACGTATCCCAACGTTCATAGTGCAGGATGCCGCGCGCCTCGGATTCGTTTTCGCTCTGGAGATAGGTGCGCACCAAGGCTAATTCCCCCTCGGCACTGGTCACCGTACGCCCGCCATCGGGCACCAGACGTTTGCCAGAAACAGGCAACATCGCCACACGCATCGCCTTGAGGCGTTGGAAGCTATTGAAGCCCACGGTGTCAGCACGTGCTGCACGCGCCGCCGCATTATTGAGGTGCAACTGCGTTACGACGCCATACGAGAAGTCAAAAAAGAAAAAGAATGCTGCCAACATAACGAGCAGCACGATGAGTGTTTCTAAGATGGCCTGTCCGCGACGGCGATGCATAACGAAAAGCGGGATGCACCCAGAGGCACATCCCGCCGCTTTTGAGATTACATGTCGCCGTTTTCGTCTAAGCGCTTGAGCGTTTCTGCGCCATCGCCGAGGTCATTGTAAGCGTCCTGAGCCTCTGCACCGACCTCTTCATCGAGCGCAGACGTGGCACCAGAGAACTTCTTTGCGATGGCTTTACCGAAGAAGCCAACCAAGGTGAGCAAGGTAATCGCAATCAAGACCACAATAATGATGTATTCCACCATGGTCTGACCTTTACGGGATTTCAATTTCATGTCTCTCTTCCTTCCTTAGGGATAGTCCGAACTTAAAATGGTCGTGGTGCGGGTGTGTTGCCGATTAACCGCCTTGATAATGAACCCCGTCGCAGTGGCTGCAATCATAAGCGCCACAAAGACAAGGATATACTCCACGAGCGTCTGTCCGGTTTTCACGAGCGTATCATAGCAAATTTAACGAATGCCTACGCGCGTTTCGGCAAAAAAGCGGTCATTGGCACCTCAGGATTGCGGGCAACCGCTGCAGAAAGTGCGCCCGGTCGGAGGCCATTGGCTAAAATTACCGTGACACCTGTTGCGGCGACGCGTGATGCCACT
>JAGCML010000087.1 GCA_017646485.1 Kiritimatiellia bacterium | reverse complement strand
GGATTTCGGTCTCTGCACTGCGTCGCCGTCCGGATGTGATTGCATCGGAACGCCTCTTGAAGGCTGCCGTTGAAGAGCTTGCCTACGCAGAGATGGAACGTTACCCCAATGTCTACATCACGGCCGCCCTTGGTGTGGATTCTATCCACTTAGGTGACTTGTTGGATTGGGATAGCCACTTCTATCAGTTCGGTCCTGGTATTTCTTTGCCCATCTTCCGCGGAGGTCGAATTGAGGCAAATATCGAGATGAAGACTGAAGCGCAGCGCATCGCCTTTGCTAATTACGAAGAGACGGTCTTGACCGCTTTGGGTGATATTCGCACGGCTTATGCTGCTTATACGCAGGAGATGGAACGCTTGATGCACTTGCGTCGTGGTGTTCAGGCTGCACAGGATGCTTATGAGATTGCCTCGAACAAGTACAATGCAGGTCTCGGTGACTTCTTTGATGTGCTTGATGCACAGCGTAAGCTCTTCACCTTGGACGAAGCACGTGTGTTGTGCGAAGGTAATATCGCTACTAGCCAGGTCGCACTCTATCAGTCCCTTTGTGGTGGCTGGGAAGGTGAAGCAGCACCTGAAGTGGCAGAGCAACTCTTTGGGGTGACCGAAGCGGCAGAACCGCTCTTGATGCCCCTTTCGCAAGAGTAATCGTCTTACGTTTTTGTAAAGATAAAAGCAAACGCCGCGCAGGTCGCACGGCGTTTGCTTTTTTTATAGTGTGTGAAGTCTGAGAATTTGCAAATCAGATGCACTTGGTGAAGATGGCTTCAATGTCTTTTTGATTGAGTGGCTTAAAGCCCTCAAGCGTACCACCACCACAAGCCTTGCGAGCCATTAAGGGGATGTCTTCTGCTTTAATGCCGACCTTGGTGAAGGTGTCATCCAATTGCAACGTGTTAAAGAAGAAATCAGAGAGGCGCTTAATTGCCTCACGTGCAATAGTCATCGGTTCAAGGGTGTCATCAATGCCGAAGACGTTTACGCCGAACTGCACATATTTGGGCAGGGTGGTTTCGTCTAAGCAGTATTCCAACCAACGTGGCGTGAGGATGGCCAACCCAAGTCCGTGGGTGATGTCATAGATGGCCGAGAGCTCGTGTTCCATGGGGTGGCAACTCCAATCGTGTTCCTTGCCGCCATTGACAAAGCCATTGATTGCCCATGAAGAGGTCCACATCAGGTTGGCACGTGCTTCGTAGTTGGTGGGATCCTTCATCGCGATGGGGGTGTAACGCAAAACAGTTTTGATCATGCCTTCCATGAAGCAATCGAGCATGTAGAGATCTTTTTCGGTGGTGAAGTACACTTCAAAGATATGGCTCAAGATGTCTGCAGTGCCACACGCAGTTTGATAGGGACTGACAGTGTAGGTGATTGTGGGGTCGAGGAAGGAGACTTTGGGGAGAAGTGGAGTGGCTAAACGGCCGAGTTTATCCTGTGTTTCGAGGTTTGAAACAACGCCTCCACAGTCCATCTCAGAGCCTGTCGCAGAGAGGGTGAGAACCGTAACGAGGGGAACAGCCTTTTCAATGGGCGCATTTTTACTAAAGAATTCCCATGGATCATGGTCGACATAGGCACCAGCAGCCATAAACTTTGACGCATCAAGGGTGGAACCGCCTCCCACAGCAAGGATGACGTCAATCTGTTTTTCCTTGCAGATGGCTGCACCTGCTCGGACGGATTCAATGCGAGGATTGGGCGCAATGCCAGAGAGTTCATAGACTTCTAAATTGGCTGCCTGAATCTCTTTTAAAATGGTATCGTAGAGGCCATTCTTTTTAATGGAGCCACCTCCATACGTGAGCAGGACGCGCTTGCCGAACTTGGCGAGCTCTTCGCCCAAATGATGGAGTTGATTTTCGCCAAAGTAGACTTTGGTGGGGATGTGGTAAAGGAAGGGGTTCATATCGTGTTCCTTGTAGAGAGGTGTAATGGTGTGAAAATTAGGCGTGTTGCAATAAGGGACGGAGCGCGTGACCGGTGTATGAAGTTTCAACTTGGGCAACCTCTTCAGGGGTGCCTGTGGCCACCAATGTGCCGCCACGGTCTCCACCTTCTGGGCCCAAGTCTAAAATCCAGTCGGCCGATTTAATGATGTCCAAATTGTGTTCAATGACAACAATGGTATTGCCCTGATCGCGAAGACGTTGCAAGAGCGTGAGCAACTTGTGCACATCTGCGAAGTGAAGCCCAGTGGTGGGTTCGTCTAAGATGTAGAGCGTCTTTCCGGTGGCGCGCTTGGAGAGTTCGGTGGCCAATTTGATACGTTGGGCTTCACCGCCCGAGAAGGTGGTGGCGGATTGTCCTAAACGGATGTATCCGAGACCGACTTCTGAAATCGTGGCGAGTTTATTGGCAATCGGGGGAATGTCATGGAAGAACTCAAGCGCCTCATCGATGGTCATGTTGAGGACATCATCGATGGTTTTCCCCTTATAGCGCACCTCTAAGGTTTCACGATTGTAGCGGGAGCCATTGCATTGTTCGCAGGGGACATACACATCGGGGAGGAAGTGCATTTCCAAACGTTTCATACCATCGCCTTGGCAGACTTCACAGCGTCCCCCTTTGACATTAAAGGAGAAGCGCCCCGGCTTGTAGCCTCTCATTTTGGCAGCTGGGGTCTGGGCGAAGAGTTCGCGAAT
>JAGCML010000086.1 GCA_017646485.1 Kiritimatiellia bacterium | reverse complement strand
CCTGCGCCACATCACGCAGATAGCATCCCAAACCTGCCGCCGCCAAACGCGTATCAGGGGCAGAAATGGAGATGGTATTCCCCTGACCTGGCGCCACCACGATATCCTTCGCATCTGGGTTCACATGGAATGCGACGCGCCCCTTCAATTGAGGAGAGACACGTGTAGCCAAATCGGTCAGGGCATCCGCCTGCAGAAGCGTCGCGAGAGACGCCATCAAAAGAAATAAACTAATGCGTAATCCGGTCATAAATACAAGCCTTTCAATGTGCGTATTTTAACTCAAACCATATGTTTTGCGCAAGGTTCGCATCTCATCACGTAAGAGCGCTGCGCGTTCAAATTCTAATGCCTCGGCGGCCTGACGCATCTCCACTTCCAATTGGTGCAAAGCGGCCACCACATCTTCCGTTGAGACCTCGCCCTCTGCCACACGTAAAGCGGGATTCTCTCGTTTCTTTCCGCGGGGGACAGGTTCGTTTTCTGCGCCAGGCATCACCTGCAGATCTTCGTTAATGGCGCGTTTGACCGTCTTCGGCACAATGCCATGCGCTTCATTATAGGCGGCTTGTTTCTCACGATGACGCGTAGTAATCGCCTTCAATGCGGCGATGGCGGGGGGCTCTTCATCAGCGTAGAGGATGACCTTGCCCTCGGTATTGCGCGCGCAACGGCCAGCGGTCTGCACGAGGGCTGTTTCACTGCGCAAGAAGCCCTCTTTATCCGCATCCAAAATCGCCACACGGGTGACTTCAGGCAAGTCCAATCCTTCACGCAGCAAATTCACGCCAATGAGCGCATCAAAGTCGCCCTTGCGCAATCTGCCGAGGATATCCACGCGCCCAATGGCATCAATGTCGGAGTGGAGATATTCGCAACGAATCCCCACATCAGTCAAATACTGCGCCAAATCCTCGCACGAACGCTTTGTGAGCGCAGCCACAAGCGTGCGACCGCCCTGCTCTGCTGCCGCGCGAATCTCTTCCATCACATCATCAATTTGATTCGCCAAGGGGCGCACTTCAACGATGGGATCTAAGAGCCCTGTGGGGCGAATGACTTGTTCCGCTTCGCAATCTGCCACGGCGCGCTCATGCGGGCCAGGCGTTGCGGAGGTGTAAAGGATGCGCGGCATGCGTTCGTCAAACTCATCAAAGGTGAGCGGACGATTATCCTTCGCCGAAGGCAAGCGAAAACCATTATCCACCAAGACCTGCTTACGCGCTTGGTCGCCATTGTACATCGCCCGAATCTGGGGCAAGGTCACATGGCTTTCGTCGATAATGCAGAGGAAATCCTTCCCGAAATAGTCCACTAATGTCGGCGGCGGAACGCCTGATGCGCGTCCAGCCAACGGTGCAGAGTAGTTTTCAATGCCCGTGCAATAACCCATCTCTGCGAGCATGGCCAGGTCATATTCGGTGCGCTGGCGGAGGCGTTGCTCTTCCAGGAGTTTGCCATGGGCGGAGAGTTCGGTGAGACGTTCTTGCAACTCTGCCTTAATGCGTTCGACCCCTGTGAGCAATTGTGAGCGCGGCATGACGAATTGTTTTGCGGGCGAAATGAGGCATGAGGGGAGCGAACCGGTCACCTTGCCTGTCGTGGCATTAAAACTCTGGAGCGACTCAACCTCATCCCCGAAGTAATTCACGCGAATCCCTTCGGTCGCATAGGAGGGGAAAATATCCACCACATCACCCCGCACGCGGAAGACACCGGGACGGGGCTCGAAGTCATTGCGTTGGTACTGAATTTCGGTCAGTTGCGTTAGGAGTTCGTCACGAGGATAGTCCATGCCCGGACGCAGGGAAATCATCAAGCCGCGATAGTCCTCTGGCGATACCAAACCGTAAATACACGAAACCGATGCAACGATAATGACGTCCTTACGGCCCAACAAACTATGTGAAGCCGCAAGACGAAAGCGCTCTAAATCTTCGTTAATGCTCGCGTCTTTTTCAATGTAGGTATCGGTCTGTGGGAGGTAGGCTTCGGGTTGGTAATAATCGTAATAGGAGATAAAGTACTCTACAGCATTCTCTGGAAAAAAAGCCTTTAATTCGGCGTAGAGTTGCGCGGCCAACGTTTTATTGTGGGAAATCACCAAGGTGGGACGTTTGAAACGTGCGATGACATTGGCCATCGTAAAGGTCTTACCGCTGCCTGTGACCCCGCGCAAAATCGCACGTTTTGCCCCAGCCTCAAACCCTTCCACCAATGCATCCACCGCCTCGGGTTGGTCCCCCGTAGGCGCAAAAGCCGACACCAACCGAAACTCCGCTGGCGCGCCATTGATTTCATTTTCAAATTGTGTCTCTAACATTATCGCGTTACTGCGCATTATCTCATAATAGAGGGGCCTTCCGCAATAAGGAAAGCCCCTCTAATGCAACTAAACGCAGATTTTTAGCGAATGCCAATGCGCATGCCGTAAAGCACTTCGTCTGCGTCACAGTCCAAGGCGCGCGCCAACTTCTTCCGATCAATCGACCCTAAGAAGACGCAATCCCACTTCTGAGACGTGCAGTAGAGATAGACATTCTGACCCACAAAGCCGCAGTCGACCTGGGCATATGCAGGCGTTTGATCATCCTTATCAAAGGTGAAAACCAAGAACACCGAGGAACCGTTCAATTGGTCCGACAAATCCTCACGCGTCTCTTCGCGTTCGAGCTTATTCTCTTCTTCATCCCACTCATAGAGACCGTCCGCTGTCAAAACAGCAATATCAATCTCCTGACGATTCATCGCAGAGGGCGCGGTGCGCTTGCCATCTGGACGCGTAATGCCATTCGCCGCCCAAAGCAAGTCGGAGATTTGCTGCAACGTAGGACGTTCACCCTGCGTCCGACGACTCGACTTACGCGAAGCCAACGCATCCAACAACGGCATCCCGCCAGACTTCTGTGGCGTCGGCAAACGAATATCCTCTGCATCATCAGCCCAAACAGGCGCAGCCGCAAACAGCAATGCCGCCACAGCAGAGAAACAACACGTACGAAGGAAGTGTTTCATGATGAACTCCTTTCTGATTAGTATCAATCATTCTTTTGAAACAATTCCAGTATAGCAGAGAAAAAGACCATCGTAGCAGACTTTTTTAAATCTTTCTAATGGTGACTACTAAAAACACAGACACACGAAAAGTACTGCATGTGGGGAGGAAACCACAAAATACGGAAAATATGGAAAAAGGACTGCATGTGGGAGGAAACCACGAAATACTCGAAATACTCGAAAAAGGACTGCGAAAAGCACTGCCAGCGTGGGTCGGCAGGTGCGGTGCAGCCGCATCCCTATCCGTCGTGCCGCAGGGTGCGCTG
>JAGCML010000085.1 GCA_017646485.1 Kiritimatiellia bacterium | reverse complement strand
TCATTCATCATTAAACTAAAGCCCCCGGTTCATTAGGCAGGCGACAGCCTGTACCGCGCGAGCTCGGCTCGCCCCGCAATCCTTTGAGGCAACTGGTAGATGATGCGTGCGATCACAAATGCCCTCCCCCTGCCCCCTCCCATGGGAGGGGGATTTTTTATTATTACCCATTTACCAGGGCTACGCTACGCTCACCCCCGGCTATAAACTGTCGCCCTTCCAGGGCTCAAAAGAACGCCTACACGCCACTATGGCATAGCCCCTGTCGTTCTTGCGGTAAACCACGCTGGCAGTCCTTTGCTAAAAAAAATGACGGGGATGCCCCCGTCATTTTCCATTTTAACGTTCACACCTTTGTCGACCAAAGATGATGTATTCGCTTAGAGCTGAATCTGCGTTGCCTCACGGGTTTGCAAATCCTTCACCTGTGCGACGCCAGTGGCGACATCATCAGGTCCAAGGAAGATAGCAAACTGCGCAGCGGAATTACCAGCCTTACCAAAGAAGTGCTTCGGCTTCTGTGCCAAGAGTGCCAAGTCAACGCGTTCATTTGCTGCACGCAATCGAGCCGCCAAGGCAATCGCGGCGGGGCGTTCGGCTTCAGTCATGTAGCCGATGCAATAGCCCTTACGCTGAACAGGGGCGGCATCGCCAAGGACTTCACGCAAAACTTCGCCCACGACAACGTCACCAAAGCCCATACCAACAGCAGGCGTGGATTGGCCGCCCACCAAAGCGAGCAAGGAGTCATAGCGACCGCCACCGAAGATGGCGCGGAACTTGCGCTGCGCATCAAAGGCTTCAAAGACGATGCCCGTGTAGTACGAAAGGCCACGAATCACCGCAATATCAAACTTCAAGATGTGCGCGTAGCCCATCTGCTCTGCGGTCGCAAAGAGATCACGGAGATTCTGAATCGCAGGCGAATCTGCGCCAGCGAGAGCTGCGGCTTCATCCAACGAATTCACGCCCAAGAGCGTAAAGGTCTTTTCGATGGCGCCTTCATCCAATCCTTCTGCACGCAACAAGCTAGCAATCTCTTCATCCGAAATCTTACCACGCTTATCCAACGCGATAAACACGGCGGAGTGTTGCGCTTCAGGAATGCCACTGGCAGCCAAAAGTTCGCCCAAGAGGGCACGACTGGAAACATGAATGTGCCAAGCTTCATCGGGCATGCCCATGGTACGCATGGCATAAACGGCTGCACCAAGGATTTCTGCCTCGCAGAGCACCTCTTGGGAACCGATGATATCCATGTTCAACTGATAGTGTTCGCGCTTACGACCACGCGTCATGCGTTCATAACGGAAGCACTGAGCCGTGGCATACCACTTGATGGGGAACGGCAAACGGCTCTGCTTTGCGGCCACCATACGCGCCAACGTGGGCGTCATTTCAGGGCGAAGAGCCAATTTACGACCCGACTTATCCTCAAAGGCATAAATTTGTTCGGAGACTTCTTCACCGCTCTTACGTTGGAGCAATTCCAAAGATTCCACCACACAGGCATCGTAATTCTGAAAACCGAAGTGTTCAGCTGCCGTGCGCCAAGCATCAAAAATGCGATTACGCCACACCATGTCTTCTGGATAGAAGTCGCGCATACCGCGAGGTGCTTCAAAAGAAATCGTACTCATAGAGAAAATCCTAAATTAAAGACGAAGGGACCCGCCCTTGCGGGTGTTCATTTATGATTGCGTTAGAGGCGCATTAGTCCTCTTCGGGAAGGCGCTTCGAAGGAAGTGCGGCATCTGCCAAGTCGCTTCGCAACAAGCGCGAGGGCTTAAAGCGGATGGATTTACGTTCTGGAATCCAGACTTCATCCTCAGGCTTCTTCGGATTGCGGCCCTTGCGGCCCTTACGTTGGACCACTTCAAAAACACCAAATCCACGCAATTCCACATGGCCATTTTCAATCAAATTAGCCAATAACACCTCAAAGGTTGTATCGATGATTTGATAGGCCAACATCTGAGAGATGTTATAGGTCTTGGAAATCACAGTAGAAATATCACGGCGCGTACTTGTTGTCGCTGGTGAACCGTTATTTGTATTCGGCTGTTTCATCAATTTAATTCCGCCTTAAAAAGGTTAGGCCAAGAGGGAAAGAATGGTTTCTACCGCAGCTTCAGGAGCGACGATTGCAGAATCCTTCTCGGTACGACGGCGAATTTCAAAGCCCCCCTTCGTGAAGCCCTTCGTACCCGCAACGACACGTACAGTGAAACCAATCAGGTCGGCATCCTTAAACTTCACACCGGGACGTTCTGCGCGGTCATCAATGAAGACATCCACGCCCTTTGCTTCCAAGTCCTTTGCGAGGGCTTCTGCCTTTTCAACCACTTCCGGATTGTCCGTATCCAAAATCAAGAGGCCCACTTGGTAAGGCGCCACAGCGGCAGGCCAGATGATACCATTGGCATCATTGCTCTGTTCCACAATTGCCTGAAGGGTACGAGAGACACCAATGCCATAGCAACCCATCGTCATGATGCGCGGAGCACCCGTTTCATCCAAATAGGTTGCACCAAAGGCTTCAGAGTACTTCGTGCCCAACTTAAAGCACTGGCCGACTTCTGTACCACGACGAATGACGAGCGGCTTGCCACACTTCGGGCAGGCATCGCCTTCAATGACGGTCACGAGGTCTTCGTAAGCGAGCACCTTCGCATCGCGTTCGAGCGAAACATGGAGTAAGTGGAAGCCTTCCTTATTAGCGCCCACAATCACATCTGCCGCACCCTTGAGGGCTGCATCTGCATAAATCGGTAAGTCTAAGCCAACAGGCCCAATGGAACCGCAGGGGCCAGCCACCTGTAAAACGGTTGCTTCATCGGCTTCTTCAATCTTAGCACCACCCAACATACGACGCAACTTGAGCGGATTCAACTCACGATCGCCCGGCACCAAGACCATCACAGGCTTGCCATTCGCAAGCATAACGAGGCTCTTCACCACCTGATCCACAGGCTTGCCCAAGAACTTCGCCACATCTTCGCAG
>JAGCML010000084.1 GCA_017646485.1 Kiritimatiellia bacterium | reverse complement strand
GCTTCAACCACTCCAGTGCCACTGCTACAGCATGCATACACATGCCATGCTGATGCGCAGCGGGACAGACACACGTCACCTTCGGCCGCCCATCAATCAGTTGAATTGTTGTAGTTAAACGCGAAGCGCCAACCTTCAAGGCCCCCATAAGGCGCGTTTCATTCGCCTGCACCCCCTGCACCGCGCCAGAGGAAAACAACTGATGTCCCTTCGCGGCCATCTCGGCCCCTGCCCAACTATTGACTTGTTCCTGCGTTAACTTCATACAGATTAAATAAGCACGTTTCATTATGCCTTACGACAAATCAACCACTCTCGTAAAGACGTAATCGTTTCCACTTTAACTATTCATATTTGTAAACATACTATTCGCTTCAAATAGAAGTGAATACATCTCAGCAACAAATCATCAACGCTTTTATAGAAATGCCGAATTAGGCGCGCGCAGGCAAGATTTCCACCCAATAACCATCTGGATCCTTAATGAAATAAATACCCATTTCAGGATTTTCAAAGCAGATAACACCCATTGCCTCATGACGCGCATGCACGCCTTCGTAATCATCGGTTTCAAAGGCCAAATGAAACTCTTCATCCCCCAAATTATAAGCCTCTGTACGATCACGAAGCCAAGTCAATTCCAACACGAACTCGCTCTTCCCATCACCGAGATAAACAATCTTAAAACTCTGATCTTCAGGCACAATCTCACGAACGGGTTCTAAACCAAGTGCGTCCTTATAAAACTTCAAACTACGATCCAAGTCTAAGACATTGAAATTGAAGTGAGCAAAGCGAATCATGAAAACCTCCATTAATAAAACAATAATCACCTAAACCATATCACAACTCCACCCCCTGCGCAACCTCTTTTCATCCATTCCCGCGCCACCATAAATCGATGTTCCACTTATCAAGCGCACCTTTCACACAAAATTCATTTCCATTTACAATCAATCGGTAAGATTCAGCCACTTTACCCGCTTTATTACCACATTACCCATTTTATTATTGTATGCAGAAAGCGTTGAATTTGCTATACTTCTAAAAGATTGGTATCCGAAGAAGGATTTTAGACGTATGAAACAAGAGCCCGCCGCTGGCGAAAAATTATTAAAATGGGTCGGCGATACCCTTGAAATTAAAGTTTTCTGTGCACAAAAAGAGGTCGAACGTGGCACAATGGTCTTCCGCACAAATATTGGTGCAGCCGCGATTCACCAGGCAGAAGTGCTTGCACACGTCGATGAAAACCGCATGATTAGCGGTGACGACTGGCATGACATTCCGATGACGCCTGCAGGAAAAGGCGTCTGGAAAGTGCAAATCCCCCTTTTAGAAGTTGGCATCTTTGAAGGTAAAGCCTGCTTCCTGCGAGAAGATAATCCAGAACCCATCTGGACGGAAGGCTTTGGCAACACCATTATCAAAGTTGCACCGGCCCATACTGCTGCAGGTAATATGATTTACGCAGCATTTGTCCGTCAATTCGCTGCTGCGACACGTTCCGTCCCCTATGTGTCAACGGCGCATGCGAAAGACGAAGCCATTTTAGATCGTGCTGGCTACACCGTCATCCCGCCAAGCGGCACCTTCCGCGCCCTTATTCGCCACTTAGACCACATCTGCGTGGATTTAGGTTTCCGTGGGCTTCTCTTGCTCCCCATTCATCCCACACCCACGACCTTCGCACGTATGGGACGTTTTGGTTCGCCCTTTGCAGGACGTGACTTCCTTGATATCGATCCTGCCTTGGCAGAATTTGACACCTCTGCTACCCCGCTCGACCAATTTCACGAATTGGTCGGAGCCGTCCATGCACGTGGCGCCTCTCTCTTTATGGACTTGCCCGCCAATCACACGGGTTGGGCGGCGACCTTCCAAATTCATCATCCTGAATGGTATCGTAAGAATAGCGATGGTTCCTTCCACTCTCCTGGCGCTTGGGGCGTAACCTGGGAAGATTTGGTTGAATTGGACTATTCCAAGCCCGAACTGCGCCGTGCGATTGCAGACGTCTTCTTGTACTGGTGTCGTCAAGGTGTGGATGGCTTCCGTTGCGATGCAGGCTACATGATTCCGAAATCTGCGTGGGATGTAATTGTGGCTTTAGTGCGTCGTGAATACCCAGACACCGTCTTCCTTTTAGAAGGTTTGGGTGGTCCGATGGATGTTACAGAATCGCTCATTGGTACATCTGGCTTGGACTGGGCCTACTCCGAAATGTTCCAAACCTATGACCGCTCTGCCTTTGAAGCTATGTTGCCGGAAATGTTACGCCTTTCCGAACAACGCGGTCCGCTCGTACACTTCGCTGAAACGCATGATAACAATCGTTTGGCCGCAACCTCTCCTGCATGGTCACGCTTGCGCATTGCACTCTCTGCCCTTCTTTCACAACAAGGCTCCTTTGGTATTACCGCCGGCGTAGAGTGGTATGCAAGTGAAAAGATCGATGTGCATGGTTGCGGTGGGCTCAACTGGGGTGCAGCAGACAATGCGTGCGGACTCATCCGTCGCCTCAATGCCATCCTGCGCGCCCATCCGCTCTTCGGGGACTCCACCTCGCTCCAGCAACTCCAGCATGGCGGTGGTAATGTACTCGCAG
>JAGCML010000009.1 GCA_017646485.1 Kiritimatiellia bacterium | reverse complement strand
CGAGGGTTCTCCTGCCGATCATCGCCTCACCATTGATGCGAGCACGCTCAATCCTGCGATGACCATTTCTGCAAAAGTTTGCACGAGCATCCGCACCTCCTTTCTCTTTGCGGGCCCCTGCCTTGCACGGTGTGGCAAGATTCTACTCGGCGGCGCCCCAGGCGGAGATAGTATTGGCCGTCGGCGTTTAGACACACATGTCAATGGCTTTCGCGCAATGGGTGCAGAGACCACCTTTAAACACTCTGGTGCCATTACGCTTGCCAGCGATGGCCCCCTCATCGGAACACACTTTGTCCTTGATGAAACCTCTGTTATGGCCACGGAAAACCTGGTCATGGCAGCCGTTTTGGCAAAAGGTAAAACCACACTCTACAATGTTGCTTGCGAACCGCATATCCAAAATCTCTGCAATATGTTGGTCGCAATGGGTGCACAAATTGACGGCATTAGCACCAACCGCCTCATCATCCATGGTGTAGAACGCCTCACTGGCGGCACCTTCCGCGTTGGCGGAGATGCCATTGAAGCGGCCAGCTATATCGTTGCGGCACTTGTCACAAAGGGTGAGCTCACCTTAAAGGGCGTCGAGAAGGAAGACATGGACATCTTATTGCCTGTTTTCCGTAAATTTGGGGTGACGTGGACGGTGGATGGCGCCACACGTACGCTCTACCTTCCGCCGAATCAGAAGTTGCACACGACCTATGATTTAGGTAAAGCAATCCCTAAGATTGAAGATGGTCCTTGGCCGTTGACCCCCTCCGACCTCTTAAGCGTGCTCATCGTGCTTGCTACACAAACGCGTGGAACCGAGCTCTTCTTTGAAAAGATGTTTGAAAGTCGCCTTTACTTTGTTGATCACTTGATTGGAATGGGGGCTCGCATTGTGCAGTGTGATCCCCACCGTGCCGTCGTAACAGGCCCCACCAATCTACACGGCGGCGTCGTTTCAAGCCCAGACATCCGCGCCGGCATCGCACTCATCATTGCGGCCCTTTGTGCAAAAGGTGAAACCATTATTCACAATGCGGAATCCATCGATCGTGGTTACGAACGTGTGGAAGAGAATCTGCAAGCCTTAGGGGCACGCATTATTCGAAAACCGTAATCTTCGCTCCACTCCCAGCCTCTCCATTATGCGCGCTACAATCACCCAACTCTTCACAATTGCACGCTTTTCCATCATGGAATTATTGGGCACACCCGCTGTGTTGTTGGTGATGCTCACTGCTGCGATGGGCACCTTAGTCTTACCGCTCTTCCAATTTCAACGCTTTTCAGAAGATGGTCGTTTAGCGCGAGATTGCGGATTGGCCACGGTTTTCCTCTTCGCATTGTTCTTAGTGATTGGTAGTGCGGGTAGATTACGTCGTGCCTTAACCGATGGTACGGCGGCCATCGCATTGGTGAAGCCCCTCACGCGTGGCGTTTGGTTTGGCGGACAATTACTGGGTTCGACTGCGCTCTTGTTGTGGTTTTTAATCGGTATGGGCGCCGCGGTCCTCACGGCTGAAGCGCATGCGCCGCAGTATCATACGACAGGGGCTTACGCAAATGTCCGAGGGGTGTTGCTTTCCCTCCTCTTTCCTATTGCGGCTATCCTCTTAGGCGCCGCCAACAATCGTTTCTTGCGCGGTCGCTTTACCCTCACTGCGACCCTCGCCCTTCCTCCACTGCTGTGGGGAACGCTCTTCCTCGCCTCCGACTTACACCTCGGCATCTTAACCTTCCTGCCGGTAATCTTCCTTTTTCTCGTCCAGATTTTAGCCTTTTCAAGTGCGACGGCGCTCCTTTTCTCCCCCGGAGTCATCACCTGCATTACCCTCATTGGCGCCTTTACCCTTTTACTTTCTCCTGGCGGAGCGGCTTGGCTTCCTTTAGATTCGCTTGCCTACGGCGGCTCAATCGCCCCCAAAACTCTCCTTTTACTCCTCCCCCAATCCCTCTGCCTCTCGACCCTCTTTGTCTGGATTGGAATTCACCTCCTTCGTAGAAAGGAATCGGTATGACAAACGAAACGATTCTTGAGCTCTCCCATGTCTACAAGACCTTCCGCGATTTCTGGGGCCGCCCAACCGTGGAAGCCGTCAAGGATGTTAGTTTTCAGGTTCAGGCAGGAGAAGTTTTTGGCCTTTTAGGTCCCAATGGTTCGGGTAAAAGTACCACCATTCGCATGTTATTAGGCCTCCTCAAGGCAGACCAAGGCACCCTTCAAATCTTTGGCCAACCGCCAGAAACCGCTAAAGCGCGCCGTGCGATTGGTTATTTGCCTGAAATCACCTATCTTCACCCCTTCCTTACGCCGCGTGAAACCTTACGTTATTATGGACGCCTTTCGGGATTAACCCAAGATATTCTGGAATCTCGCATTGAGGATTTGCTCAAATTAACAGGTTTAACGCATGTGGGCAATCGTCATGTCGGCACCTTCTCAAAGGGAATGACCCGTCGCGTAGGATTGGCTCAGGCTCTAATTAATGCGCCTAAGCTCTTAATCCTTGACGAACCCACTTCCGGATTGGACCCCGTTGGAACGCGCGAAGTGAAGGACCTCATCTTAGCCCTTCGCGAGCGTGGCATCTCCGTTCTCATGAGCTCCCACCTCCTCGGCGATGTCCAAGAGTGTTCTGACCGTATCTTAATTTTGGATCGTGGCGTAACCCGTGCACAGGGTAAAGTCCAAGACCTCAAAGGCACGCTTGAATCCTTCTTCTTACACTCTATTGCGGCCGAGACCTCCTCTTCACCTTTAGAAGCTGCTGGCGGCTTAACATGGTTGGGATAATCAACAGATGAAAGCCATTTTAGGTGAACTTGTTTTAGGATGGCATCGTGCCACACGTGGGCCACTTATGGTCTTACTGCTCGTCGCGGGTGTCCTTTGTTTAGGCGTCTTACCGGGGCTGAACGATGAAGGATTGATTTATACGCGCTATGGCCTTGGGCTCTATTGGATGCTCTTACTCTTCACCTCTCTCTGGTGTGGTGGCACGGCTTATGCCTTAGATCGTGAACGTCATCGTCTCGCCCTCACCTTCACAAAACCCCTTCATCGTCTTACCCTCTGGTGGGGACGATGGTTGGCCGTGTGGTTTCCCTTCGTTATTGCCAGCCTCTTTGCCTGTGCTTGTTTAGCCTTCCGTGCAATTCCAGAAGGTCGTCTTGTTACCTCCCCTAACTTGCCCGACCTCCATCAGGCCTCCATCGTAGAACTGGCGCACTTACGTGAACAAGGGCGCGTACCACCCAATATTACCGAAGCACGTCTCTTAAAGGCGGTCTATGATGATTTAGAGTCGCGCTATAGCGAACTTCGCCCAGACATCCCGCGAAGCTATCACTTCGATCTCCCTGATGAACTGCCAGAACATGCCTCCGCCACATTGCGCCTCTCGGGTGCACCCTTCCCTGGAGCGAAGGATGCGCTTAAGCTCTTGGTGGAGGTCCCGCTTCCCGATGGAACCGTTGCTCAAATCAAACCCGAGCGACTGCTTGATTCAGGTATGACGCTTGATCTTCCACCTGCAGCCCTTGTGCCAGGTCGTCCCCTAACGCTTACCTTACATCGTCTTGATCATGTTAGTGCGGCGAGCGTGCTCTATCGTGAGTATCATGACCTCACCCTTCTCCTGCCAGGACGTGCGCCCTTCCTCAATCTCGCAGTATTCACCCTTGTGCTCATCTTAACGACAGCACTCACCACCGCATTAGGGGTCTCCTTTGGGTGTATGTTCTCACTCCCCGTGACCCTCTTTACGGGTGTGTTTGCCTTTTTAGCCTGCACGATTTCTATCTTTTCCCCCTCTGCGTCAGCAATTGATAGTGCCTCTTCGCTCTGGGCCATGGTGAGTACAACGATTTCGGAGACATTGGCCAATCCCTTCATTGACCTTATCCAACTCAATCCCCTTAACGCTCTTTTAGAAGGAGAGGCATTATCACTCAAGACAATCCTCGCCTTTACGGCGCGCGTTGTTGCGCCGGCATTGTTTTTCTTCTCCACCTTCTCGCTCTTATCTGTTGTGCGCGACGAAGATCGATAAGACGATTTACTGTACAGGAATTACACGCACCAATGCCGCACCATTGTCGGCAATGGGGAGACGGACGCGCGTATCCCAAGGCAATCCCTTGTCGGTTCGCGCCTCTAAACCATCCGCCTTCGTAATGAAATCAGCCACTTCAAAGGGCTTGCTCGGTGGAAGGTGTTCCACTAAATCCATCGTTCGGAATGTTAAGGCTGCAGGCTTCCCACACGGCAAAACAAATGCGCCTAACGTATAACTGCCATCAGCCTCCTGAAGGCCAAACTGTAAAAACCAACCGGGTTCTCCACGCACACACCACCGTTGTTCAGGAGGCAAGCGCAACATCCTTAAGAGTGCTGCAAAGGTCTCCTGATACACCTCACTCATCCCCTCTCCATTCAAGTACCATGGCAAATGAGGGGCCAATGGCATCGCACGAAATGCGGCAAAGAGCACCGCTGCAGGCGTCGTTAATGGTCGCGCCGCTACATCTGCCGCCGTATCCGAGGGGGACGTTAAGAGTTGCGCAGGGAAATCCACACACCGCTCAACCACGCCACCGGCTTGATGCCAGTAGCGTAAGGCGGTCCGCCCATCAGGTTTGAAATAGAGATTAACGGGATTCATAAAAGCAAAACGGGCCCGTGACCGCATAGGTCACAGGCCCAAACTTAAATTTTAGAAGGAAAGATTGGCGAAAGGATTATTCCCCACATTCGCCTGCTTCTGCTTATTGGCACGAATCCATTCCATCGGATCTTCCTGCACCTCAGCCTCATCAGTCTTCTCCGTCTTAGCAGGTGCCACTTCGGCAACCACTGGACGCAAAGCGACCTTGTGCGTGTCTGCATCAATGCTATCAATCTTCACTTCCAAGACTTGCCCTTCTTCCACGACCTCACGTGCAGAAGCAATGCGGTTCGTCTTCGACAATGCCGCCAAGCGACCATTGGAGAGCAAACCATCCACACCTGGCATCAACTGGGCAAAGGCACCAAAGGTGG
>JAGCML010000008.1 GCA_017646485.1 Kiritimatiellia bacterium | reverse complement strand
TTCGTCTAGATTAAGTCTTACCCAGAGGGGGCGTTTTTGAAGGTGAGGAGCAGAGGATTAATTTCAGTCTCTTAAAGTCATCGAACTAAAAAGAGAAAGGACGCAACTCCAGCCCAGGTTTGATCCCGCAGAAAAGTGCATCCTTGGGCATTAGCATAGCATATTTGAAATAGGCTTGGGGAGATGTCGTCGTACCGAACAGGTTCCCGCTTCGTCCAAACTCAAGTCTCAGCTACTTGCTATAGAAAGTGCTCGCTTTAGGATTTGCTTACAAGATAGATCGAATTGTCTGGGTTTAATCGGAAGCGTTCGGTTTAGTATTTGGTCATGGTGGCAGGTGAGGGACACTCTTTTAAGGTTGAAGTCCCGTGTGTGTGGGCATCTGCGAGCGCCCTCACTAAAGGTTTGGAGGAGTGCCCCTTCTGATTACCCTCGGCATTTCCATCGAAATAAACCATCCAGCTGATTACGCATGGTGGGCGCTATCCATACCGAGGGCCGCTTCGCGGGGCGAGCCAAGCTCGCGCGGTACAGGCTATCGCCTGCCTAATGAACCGGGGATTTCATCCTCGGCTGTGAACTGTCGCCCTTCCAGGGCTAAAAAGACCTAAAGAAAACGCAATTCCTGAGCCTGCAAGCTGTGAACTGTCGCACTCTTAGGGCTTGAGGTGGAATGGGGCGGGAACCGGGGTGCGCTCGTTTTAGTTGCTCACCCCCGTTTGTTATCTGTCGCCTAAAATTGAATGATGAATGATAACGAGTCGTTGGGACTTAGGTATTGTGGAGGGGTCCGCATCTAAGGTCTGGAGGCGTTTCTCTCGGATTAATCCCTCGGCGCTTCCATCGAAATAAACCATCCAGCTGATCATGCATGGTGGCGCTACCCACACTGAGGGCCGCTTCGCGGGGCGAGCTAAGCTCGCGCGGTACAGGCTGTCGCCTGCCTAATGAACCGGGGATTTCATCCCCGGCTGTGAACTGTCGCCCCTTTAGGGCTCAAAAGACCTAAAGAAAACTCAAGCCCTGAGTCTGCAAGCTGTGAACTGTCGCACTTCCAGAGCTTGAGGTGGAAGGGGACGGGAATCGGGGTCCGCTCGTTTAGTCGCTCACCCCGTTTGTTATCTGTCGTCTATTCTTTAATTATGAGTGCTAATGATGAATGACGAATGGCACGGTTGCCGTTCGGTCGCTACGCTCCCGACGGTAGTTAGGCAAAAATTCATCATTAAACGATGCTCTGCAAATGTCCCTCGCTCGTAGTGTGCAGAGAAACATACGCTTATGCTTTGCCACTGACGTGGGGCAGACAACGTGCCAGTCAAAAAACATCATTTCTAACGCTTCATTCATCATTAAACTACACTCTTGGTTCATTTAGGTACGCGTGGCGTCTACCGTTCGGGCAACATCCGCCGCATTGGCGGCAATGTATAGGCGTATGAAAATCACTTAAACTGTATTAAGAGAGATATTTTAGAAGAACATTTATTCACACACATGGGAGTTGAAGCCTTTCAAAAAAGGAGCCACTTAGCGATTCAGCTTCGTGCCGAGGGGGTGGTGCTAATGTAAGAGGTTTCTTCGTGGGGTGTTGTGATTCCTTTTTTGTGTCTTCAAAGTCGGCATTTAGGTCATAGATAAAATGAGATTTTATTGGAAGGGACGGGTGAAGGGGGTGGAAATCGTGTATACTTATAGGACTCTTATTTTGTTTAGTCGTTAGATGCGATAAAAGATGAAGGAATCAATGAGATGATGAAGTTACTTCTTGTAGTGGTGGGATGCTTTGCGTTATTAACGGCATCTGCGGCAGAGCCTTCAAAGGCGGGCAAGCGTCATATGGAAGGGAAGAACGCGGTACAGAAGTTCCAGCGTGAATTGAAGACAGCGACGCGTATGCCTGAGGAATCTGAGGAGTTAACGCGAGAGTTCTTTGCGAAGAACTATAAGGCGGTCTTTGCGCCTTTCTATGCGAAGGATGAGTCTGGCGCAGTGGTGATGACCAAAAAGATTGATGAAAAGGGCAAGATGGTGCAATTGGTGGATAAGAGCGCTAAGTTGACCCCTGCATCGCCTAAGGAAGTTTGGGAATTTCTTGAGCCTGGGACGACGATTGTGGTTCGCACGAACTTGATGGAGCCTTGTGGTTTTTGCGATGGTTCTCGTTATGTGCTTTACTTTGACGAAGAAGTGAAAGAATTGAAGGCTTTCAACGGTAAGTATCATAAGCAGCATGCGGTCAAGGAAGAAGAGAAGGACGAGGATGACAATCGTCGCGACTATGATGATAATTATGGTCGAAAGAATAATAACAAGGAAGATAAGTCCAAGCGTAAGCGTGAGCGTAAGGAACAGGAATATGCAGCCTTAGTGGAGAGCGCAGAGGAGTTTGGTTGGTCTGAAGTGCTTCCAGAGGTGAAGAAGGCGCTCAATGCGAAGGAAGAGGATACGCTCGAAGACATGGCATGCTGTTGGGCAGAAATTCATGGTGACAAGAATGCACGTCGCTTCCGTCATATGTGCCCAGTGTGCAAGGGCAAGGTCTCAATGAAGGTGGCTCGTACGCGTCTCTTTGAAGTGGTTAAGTAATGCGTTGACCTCATTTTGTCTAAGACTGATAAGCGTCGGTGTATTGTTTACACCGACGCTTTTATTTTTTGTGGATGCAGAGGCGTATAGATTTTGATAGAAACGCTACCGCATTTAGGGGCGCATGGATGGCGATATTTGTATTGAATTTAATTGTTTACGCTTGAGCGGGGGATGCTGTGTAGATCGGTAACTTTGGGGTGGCGGATGACCTTCTTTTAGACGGGGGTATATTGAAAAATGACAAGTTGTGTTTGTTGTGAATGAGAACGTACTGACGTGTTAAGCTATTCGTATCCTTGTGTGGCCAGAGGGCTTTTTAAATGTATGGGAAAAGAGGCTGTTTTAGGACTTTCATCTTTTGTGTTTTTAGTGATGACGATGCTCTTAGCAAAAATCACGCGTGTTCATGTGTTTAGATAACCTATTGTATACAAACAATTTATTAATTTAATGAATGCTTTTCTTTCATTGAGTATGGTTGGTGATTTGTGTCTTCTCTTTGGGATTGAGGAGGGGGTGAGGATGCGTATATTTGGTTGTTGCGGAAATAATTTTTTAGCGCGTGTTTGGGATGGAATAATTAGACTAAAGAGGGAAGTTTAAGGCTTGGATTTACATTTTTTGTTTTTCATTTAATGCTCTGTAAGGGTAGTGATGTGCGCGCGTGGAGTTCTTCTTTTTTCATCTGTTGTGGCGACGCTTAGGTGGGGCGGCATCAAATGTTTTTTGGGCTTAGAAAGGTCTGCTCAGAAGACTTTGTGGTGTGGGGTGGTAAGCGTATTCCACCCAGTGGATTTTTTGTGTATGGGAGGCACTTGTTGAGACACGTATCAAAACGTGGTTTTAAGGGGTGTTTGGAAGAGGGAATTTGGGCATATGCGAAAAGATATTTTTTCTTTTTATATTTGTAAGTTTTTTTGCATTTTTTACTTCCATTATAGCGCGTTTTTTTCTATACTATATTCAACATGAGAGGTGGACAAATGATGCGTGCTACTTTTAAGCGGGGCTTTACGATGATAGAGCTCCTCGTGGTGATTGTAATTATCGGCGTTTTGGCTGCGGCGATGGTGCCTGCAGTTTCGAGTTTCTTGGACTCGGGCGATGATGCTGTTAGCCGAAACAATTTGATGCGTTTGGGCCGCGCGGTGATTACCTATCGTGCGGAGAATAAGAACTGCTATCCTGCAGCGGGTGGTTATTTCTCGTCGTTCTCGTATCGTGAGAATGGTCGTCGTGAGCAACGCTATGGGCGCTCTCGTGGTTGGGTGTATTTCGAACACAGCTGCCCGCGTTCTGCAGGGGATATGGATGCCGCAAATTCCATTGGTGACGGCAACCACAATAGCTATGGTTTTGGCACGATTGAAGAGGACGGCTCTGTCACGGGAACCGAAGTGAATGATCAGGGTTGCTGCCTCTGCTATGATACGCGAACCGAGGAAGGCGGCATTAATGCCAAGCCTGCGAGCTGGTACGGCAGCCCAGACGGTCAATGGTCTCAGGGGCAGACCGCAATTGTGAATGGCGCACTTTATGAGTACGTGGGGCAAGACTTGAAGGTGTACTCTAATCCGTCGTTTGAGAAGTTGGCCCAGACGAAGGTGCGTGTGCCGAAGACTCAGATTTGCCGTGCCTATGCGATGAATGTGATGACTGGTGCGGATCATGATTTGTATGAGACGGGTAACGGCCGTGAATGCTATGCCACGGGTGGCACAGGCGGTGGCGGCGATGGTACGCCGTGCGCTTCGTGCGGTTCTTTGCAGGCACACAGCGCAATTCGCTTGGGTAGCTCCAAGCTTTTGGCGTGGATTGACAATGACACGCGTGAAGAAGCGCTTCCCTCCAAGACGGCATTGATCGTGGAATTGGATTTGGATAATGAGAATATTCGCTCTGCCAATGACCTCTCCGGTGACCAAGTATGGGACTGGGATAATGGCAATGAGAGCATGGGATTTGTTCACGAAGATGACGGGATGTATTATGCTCACGTCTGCTTCGCCGACGGGCACGTGGATGCGATTCGAGATCCTTCGCGTGACCCGATGTCGCCAGACATGGATCGGAGGCGGAAGCTTTCGAAATGGTATGGTTCTGGTGGGTTGAGCGCAGATGGCGAGAAATTGGATTAAACCATGAAACAACAATTCAAAATTGGTGCCCTTTTCCTTTTGACGGCGAGCCTGTTTTACGGGTTCGCCGCTCGAGCACAGGGTGTGATGCAGGAAGAGCGCGTTTCGTATGCGCTGTCTTTGATTGACGCAGGTGATGGTACTGGACCAGTAATTGGCAGTACGAAGACTGGTAAGCCCGTGACGGCGCAGTCGACGCATGTGCGTGTGAAGGTGACGGTTTCGGTGCCGCGTTCGGAACAATCGAGTAACTATGGCTCCATCCCGTCGTATGCTGCGCCAGCGCGATTGATGTTCCGTCAGCATCGTGGTCCTTCGACGGCCTTCGATGGTACGCTTACGTTGACGCGTGATGCGCCGTACAATGCGAATGGTACCGCGGCTACGAATGCGTATTATCCGATGCCCCAAGCCGATGCCGACAAACTTTCCATCACGGATGCGACGACGGTGGACTATTCGGCAGTGCCCTCTGGCACGGCAACGAGTGTCTATGAAAGCCGTCTTGCCCTTGGCCAAGCCCATGACCCAGCACGCTGGGAATCGACTTATGTGACGGATGCATTTGCGGTTGCTGATATCCTGGCTGCAACGGAGAACGCTTCTGCGAATTTACGCATGTTGAAGTCGTTGCTCATCGGTGATGGCACCTATGAATGGTTTGCTGCATCTCGCCGTGGTTTGGGTTCGGTCGCACGTATTTCTGATATTCAGGACCATGGTCGCAACATGACCTTCCGCGATGTGCGCCTCTGGACGCCGCAAGGGGCAGAATCAAATGCGTTGGATTATGATTCGCAGGTGTGCATGGGCAAGTATGAGCAGATGCTCTTGGCCTCAATGCCATTGGCGGATCAGTACGCATCATGGCAGATTTTCCGTGGTGCTGTGGGTGTAAACTGGAAGGGTTACGCTGGTGCCCAACTCTTAAATGTAGGGGGCACGCAGGCTGATCTTTCGGATGCAGCACGCATTGAATCGCCCAATTATCCTGACGGTGTTTCAACGATTGAGTTCGAAGCCTGCACAACCTCTGAAGATAATGAAATTCCCGCTACGCTTTTGGTGCAGTACTCCACAGATGGTGGTTTAACCTGGGCACCGACCGATGCAGAAACCGATAATGCTGCACGCGCAGAGAAGACGGTGACCCTGAAGACGGACTTCCAGAAGTTTACGATTGACTTCGGTGATGCTTTGCCAGAAGGCACGGCTGCACGCTTCCGCTTGGTGCGTACGGCTCAGAATCCGACGGGTGGCTCTGCGAATCTCTTCACCTATGTGATTCGCAACCTCGTGGTGCGCTCTGCTAAGCCGACAGCAACCTTTAGTAAGCTGGAAGTAACCGTTCCCACAGAACCCGAATGTGCAGATCCGCATGAAGGCGCGAACTTTGATGTGAGCGTCCGCGCCACAAAGCAGACGGGAAGTCCGCGTGGTTACAAGGGGACATTGCGCTTGCGTCGTCGTGCAGAGGGCGATAATTCGCGTGCTTGGTATGCTGTGCCGATGACCGTGAACTATGATCCAACCACTGCGAATGCCACGTTAACAGCTTCATTTAAACCCGGCTTGTTGCTTTCCAACGCCGATGGTTCTTTGAATGTACGCGAAAATGCCTTCTTTACGGATGCCAATGGTACGGTGACTGGCATGCTCGCAGGCGTCTATGATGTTGAGTTGGATTGTCAGGTTTTGGGTTCCTTCGATGCAGGACGTACGGACATCGATGGACTTGAAGCCTCCACGCAGACCTTGAAGGGTTATGATGTGGAAGACACCGATGAAGAAGGTAAACCCATCACGGTGCAACATCCCTACCTATTAAATATACGCGAGCGCGCGACGAAGGCCGCTTCAGTCTTCGCACGAGTGATGTATCGCACGGGTAGCTCGAAGGACAACTACGATTTAGAAACCTTCGATGTAGAACTCTTGCCCCATTCCTATAAGGAGAATGTGTGGCGCATTGATTTGCCAAAGATTTTGAAGTTGGCGGAGACCACGGCGGTCTATGCATGGGGTTATGAACCCGATGCGTCTTCGACGAGTGAAGAGCCGAAGTTTGAGCCTGGTTATCTCTCCTTCAAGCTCTGTGCGATCGATAAACAAGGCACAGAGACTTGGTATGGTCAGAACACGGGAACTCCTGCGAATTCGATGCCGCCTGAAATTAAGGTGGTGCCTTCGATTGCTGAGACCTTTAAGGAAGCTACTACTGAAGCAGATGCAGTGCCGATTGTCGTGGCAGTGGGTGGCTTGCCCAATTCTCACTTAATGGTGGAATTGGATCTCACGAATGATGCTGCGCCCACGGCAAACTTGGCAGGCTCCTTCTGGCAGGACTTCAATACATGGGATGTCTCTGACACCTTTATCAAGACAGAATTCCGCGAAAACGTCACCTCTGTCACAGCAGACTTTGACAGCGAATTGTCTACAATTAATGGCGAGACCAAACTCCACAAGGGCTGGATTCCTGATGAAGGCCCGCTTGCGGCAACGACCTCGTTTATTGAAGAATTGCAGGTTGGCCGTTTGAGTCAGGTGGGGCAGTTTGACTTCATCTTACGTGAAATGTCCTATGTGGCAGACAAGAACTTCGCCTCGTGGGGTGCTGCACCAGAAGATGCTGCATCGGCATACTTGCGCTCGAATGAGAGTAGCAATAAGTACACCAAGTATGTTGAATTTGATGACGCTGAAGTCGTCTTGCGCCGTCGCTACGTAGAGTCTGGTAATATCTATCGTCCAGATGCCCTCTTCCGTTTGAAGGGAACGGGTGACATCTCTCCGCGTGACGATAATAACGCAGCCATTAAGTTAAATGGTGTGGGTAAAGTCAGCTTCCGCTTAGGGCTTTCACTTCCTTACGATATTGATACGATTGCAGAAATCGTGAGTAAGGGCGAGAATATGCTGGCCATCAAGGGTGCAGGTCTCTCTGCAAGCGTGACCTTGCCCACGCCTGCTCAGACATGCGCTCCTTCGGGTTATTCGGTCTCCTATTACTTGATTGATCGGACGAGCCAAAACTCGCCAGTGATGTATGAATTGCGCGTTTCTCAAATTCAGGAATTCCCTGCTGAACAGCGCGATAAGCCAATCGATCGTGTAATTATGGAACTTTACAAGTGGAACGGTGATGAACCAACCCGCTTGAATTTGGCCAATTCGCAGAACACCAATGCGAAATACATCGCATTAGGTAGCAACTCCTTGTCGGGTAACACCTATGGTCTTTGGGTTCGTGCAGACGGACGCATTGCTGTGGGTTCTAATGCCAATATCACTGCGGAAACCTTGAATGAACAGGCCTATTCTGTAACGCCTCAGATTGCAAATGTGACCTCCTCGCAGTTCAATTTTGCATTGGGTTCTGCGGAATGTCGCCCTATTTTCCGTTACATTAATCGCCTGCAGCAGGCCTCGTCTCTCTACAGTGGTAGTCTCGCGATTTCGCCAGACGATGCAGAAATCACGGTTCCGACGATGGCGGGTGGTCGTGGCATTTGGAATTGTAGTGCAGACACCAGCAGTTCGGCTCGCATGGCGATAACGCGTGTTACGCCGCAGGGTAGTGAAGTTGGCCGCATCAAGGTGACCGCAAGTGTGCCTGGTACCGATCGAGAAAAGGTGCGCGACTTCTATACGACCGACATGGATCACTTGGTTGAATTGACGATGGGCATGGCAAATGCGGAACTCGTCATTGAACCTTACAATAAAAATTGTAATGTCTTTATTGATGATTTGTCGGCGACCTCTTGGTGCGGTAATGATAATAACCGCAATGGTAGCGAGAAGGTGCCGCTCTTTACAGACGAAGGCTTCTCTACGAACACTGGCTTTGCTGGTGTCGGTGTGTGGGTGCGTCCGGAGCAGGATTCGCAGTTGACCACGTCGCCCTCGATGTACACAGGCAAGCAGTGCCTCTTGATGCAGCGTTCGCGTCAGAATTACAACAATGGACTAGAAGTTGAAATTGATGGTATTAAGCACACCGGTAATGCGATGGCGCTTTACATGCCGTATTCCGATGCTGGCTATGGTCCTGTCAGCTTCCGTTATCGTATCCCACAGTTCGATGAATATGGCGAACAGGGTGAGTTGCCCTCCGTACGTGTGATGTTGCAGTTCTATGATGGTCGCTCGACTGTGAACTATTTGGGTGATGACATCCCGCGTGAGGCGCAGTGGGTGAATGTGACCGACCCAATTGAATTGCGCAATACCGCAGGTGAATGGTCGATGGTTTCCATTACGCCGAAATTGAATGGTAAGGAACTCATTGATACAGAAGGTACGCTCCGTTTGGTGATGGTCATCTCCAAGGATATGCGTGACACGGACGATCCTTACGTTTACTTAGATGATGTGCGTGTGACGGACAATCGTGAAGGCTCCACCGCCTCGTGGTCTGCAACCAACGTGCGCGTAGCTGAACTTCCCGTCGCCAATCTCTATTGGAAGGATCGCCAAGCCACTGACGGCACCACGCCTCCGGAAGTTTCCTTCGCAGAAAAGAGCTCGCTCACGCGTGGCATGCAGTTGAATGATACTGTCCGTGACGAAGAGACCGAAGGTACCTATGGCACTACGGAAATCGTGTCGCCGATTTTGGAGGAAGGTGTTGGTCGCGTGACCTTCGCGGCACGTTTGGCCGAGCCGCAGGCAACCCCTGTGCGTCTCTATCTTAGTGCCACGAAGGATGTGTCGGATGCAATGCTTGATTTGCAGCCTATCACCTATGTGGAAGTGACGAATACCGTCTACACCACCTATGAGATTGACCTCTCGAAGTACAAGCACTATCTCACCGAACCTAATCCAGACTGGACTCCCAGCAACCAGAGCACGGGCAACGACTTTAATTGCGCAAGCGTGCGTCGTTTGACCTTGACTGCCTTGGTGGAAGGTGATGGCAAGACCAGTGATGCCTTCAGTAAGGTTCCGACGTATGGTCGCGTCTTATTGGATCAGCTCTCCATTTCCAATCCTGTTTTGCCCTCGATTCGTGTGGCATCGGTTGCCTTCTCCAATGAACCGGGCACCGATATTCCTACAGAATTCGATGCGCGTTCGCCCTTGTCGCAGCCCGTCCAGAATGCCTCTGTGCTCCGTACGTGTGTCTATTTGGACCGTGCACAGTTGTTGAAGACGGACTCAATTCGCGTCTTTATGACGGTTGACCCGCATTCTTCTGTTGCGAATGCGGCAGGCTCGAAGTTGCAGAAGTACACCACAGACTACGAATATACGGATGTTTTGGGTGCGGTTATTTCTGCAGATACGGATCATCCGATTTACGGATGGAGTCAGAGCATCCTTGAAGATTGGCCGCTCTCTGCATGGTTTGACAAGGATGCCGCACTTGAAGCCATCTTGTCGCAGAATGGAGCCACGGGTCCCTTGACACGTGAGGCGTTGGAACAGCTCGGTTTGCAGAATACCATTGAATTGAGCAAGGGTGTGACGAATGAACTCTACTATTATGGTGAGTTGTATAAGGCATTCCCTGAATTGAAGTTGCCTGAAAATAGCTTGGTGCGTTACAATGCCTGGGCAGTTTATCAGAGTGAAGAGAGCGATCAGTGGTTTATCACACAGATCGAGGCTGACTCCTACACTGAGTTCCCTTGGTACTTCCCGCGCAACCTCAATAAGGAAATTCGTGCGGCCGCTTCGGCATCTACGCCTGAAGAACCCAAGCCAGCCAGCTTCTTCTCACCCTACTACTGGGTCTACTCTTACCTTCCCGGTGAAGCCTTCATTAACGAATTTAACTTCGCTGATGAATCTGAGGTGACAACCAAGCACTTCGTGGAAATTTGCGCACCTGCGAATACCAGCATGGGCGGTTGGCGAGTGGAAATCACTGAAGACAATGAAGTGAATGACATTGTCAATGACGCTTCGATTGAACCGACAGGTACGCTTTTGCCTGCAGCTTCTCATGGTGTGGTGCCCTTCCAGCGCAAGCTTGGTACAAATGCACAGCGCGCCTTCTACACGGTCTTCTCCAGAGACACGGAAGCGTATTACTATGATGACGCAGGGGAGAAGAAGGCTCCGCTCGTGACGAGCCAGAATGCGGGTTGCGCAGGTAACGAAATGGACTGGTTCCGTGCGCTTTCTTCTGGTACTTCGGCTGGTAGCGTGCGTCTCCATCGTCCGACGGGTGGTGCAGAACACATTGTGTGCTTCAGCACGAATGATGAGGCTGGTGCAGACTCCACACGTAGCCAGGCCAACTTGCAGAGCTTGTATGACACCTATTTGGCTGCGTATAGTTCCGAAGGCTTTGGTAGCGAGTGGTACCAGACCTTTAATAACACCTCTTGGGATGAAATTGTTAACGCTGATGACACCTTCAGCAAGCGCTTTGATGCGAAGACGCATGCACGTCGTTTGGTGAAGGCCGACACCTTCCCGGCAGATAGCCACAAGGATGATCGCTTTGCCTTAACGGGTGATGACATCTCCGCTTATGTGAATGACTGGGCTAATGATGATGTGTCCAACTCCATTGCCGCAGTGGACATGGGTGGTGTCTTCGTGACGCGCAAGAATGCGATTCGCGAAGATGTGCAGAATGGTCCCATGGACTTAACGGACATCATTACGGGCAACTGGGCAAACATTAATCCTACGCTCCAGACACGCATCACCGAACCTGTGGGTGGAGACGATGATCTCGAACCCGTAGTGCAGGTGACCCCGCGTCAGATTAACCCTGATCAGTACTTGGTGCTTTACTCTGGCTTCTCGGCCAGCGCAGTCACCTCTGAAATCGAAGGCCGCTTTGGTAGTCATAGCCTCGACTCCTTCAACGAGAAGGGCGACTACTTGCGTACGAATGCTGCGGGTCGTGTCACACCTCAGACTTGGGGCCTCTCTCAGGATGTTGCGAAGACAACCTTGACCTACACCGCATTCCCCTTCCACACGGTAACCGCTGCAGCGGTGCGTGTGAAGGATGCGTCTGACGATGCCGTTTTGATTACTGACCCGACAGAATTGGGACAGGTGGTCTCTGTTACTGGCGGTACGATTGATGTGACTGCTGTGACGGCAGAGGGGTGGATTGTCATTACGCCAGATGCTAATGTTACGCAGATTACCATCACGACGAAGACAACTGCGACCGATGATCCAGAACAGCGCTACTCGATTGAGGCGAATGCAACCTTTGCCTTGGATCCAACAGGTGGTGTGGCACGTAATGTGATTACCTCTGTTTCGACCTATTGTGGTAATGGTTCGGCAGAATATCCTTTGGAGGGTTCTGCACGCACGCAACCATGGTTGGGCAATAACTTCGGCTTCGAAGTTCGCTATAACGATGCGATTTTGAATGGTTCGGCCATCTTGAATGGTTTGATTATTACCTATCCCTCGCCAACGGCTAATGCGAATGCCGCATGGAATGGTCTGAAGTCCGACTGGACCGGTTATGCATTTGAAGTGAATGATGCCGCGGGTACGCATGTTGTGACGCTCGAAGGCATGGAATACGCAGAAGCAAAGACCCTCTTGAATGAGGTCTTCATGCCTGAAGCTGGCGCACGTTATGCAGAACTGGGCCGTGGCACGGAAGGCATTATTACAGATGCTTCTGTGATTGCTACGTTGGGCAATGCCTATGCGACAGCAGCTGGATATGATGGTACTACTGCGACAGCTTCGAAGAAGGAACCCGCCATTCCATATTGCGTCTGGGGTGTCTACACGGTCACCTTAGCAACCGATCGCGGCAATGAAAAGGTTTCCTTCTTGATGCGCCAGGCCATGCCGGGTGAAAAGAATGGTGTGTGGACTTATCCTACACATTATGCACCTTTGCAGGATATCAACACGGGTAAGGCCGCTGACGAAACGATTCCTTACTTCTATCTCTACAGCACTCCGCCGCAATCCGCTTGGTTGAGCGAACTCAACTTGACGGCGGGCACGGATGCCACGGATAAGCCTTTTGCGGAAGTGACGCTTCCTGTGTTGCGTGCGGGCATCTTGAATGATGGCACACCAGAAGTCAAGCAGGTCACTCCGGAGGGTTGGTCGGTTCGCCGTTATGATGTGAATGGCCAGGAAACTGCAACGTGGTCGGTCGCTGATGGCACGAAGTCTGCATCGGGTTCGACCTCCTACAATTACTATACGCTTGCAATTAATGAAGACGTTGAAGCGCAGATGGCCTATGTCTTACATCGTCCGTGCGGTGCTGCCGAAGGCGGTGTCTGGACTGGCGTGACGACTGATGGTGGTGAACAGGTCGGTGTGCCTGCGCTCCAGTCTTGGTTGGGCTCGCCTGCAACCTCTTACGTGGTGCCCGGTGTGGCAGATGCTACGCAGGCGGCTGGTTCGGTGCAGCTCATTGGTAAGACGGTGCTCCGCGATGGTGCATTACGTCTCTCCTCGAATGTCGCCGACCGTACGGACTGGACCTTCGCAACCTCTTCGAAGGCGAAGGACAATGAAGGGATCCGTCCCGACACGAAGCCGGGTTGGAACCAGGTCACGATTACCTCGGTGCTCAAGAACAATGTCTATTCTGGCACACCGGGTGGTTATCAGTTGGTGCCGGGTTACTTCACTGAAGAACGTATGCCTGGTGAAACAGACCCTGTCACAAAGACCTTGAGCGGCCGCGATTGGATCTACAATGGTTTGGTCGATGGCTTGGCTCTGTCGTATCACCCGCGTGCAACCTATCGCTTTGAATCCATGACCGTGCCTGCCGAATTGATCGGCAAGGTGATGTTGGTGGGCAATAATGGCACCCTTTCTCCTGAATATCTTCAGTTGGAAGTTCAGCGCTTGAAGGACTTGGCGGCTGTTGATCCTATGGTGAAGCAGACCGAATGGCTCACGTTGGGTGGCCGTGTGATGTTGGAAGAACAAGCCGGCGTGCCGACGGGTAAGCTTCTCTTTGATGTCAACTTCAAGGAGGGCGTGGATGATGATGGCAAGGATATCCTCTTTGGTAATTTGGATACTTACGTCATTTCGCTCGTCTTCGTGGATGAACCTTCTTCTGCGCAGAACACGATTGAAGTTGCCTTTGGCCAGGGTGAAACCAAGGCTGGAGCATGGTTGGTCACGCAGACGCTCTATGCATTGAAGGAAGATGCTGGCACCTTGATCCCGGATGAGGACAAGGGCGGCATCGCTGTGAAGAAGCCGATTTGGTCCGATGAAGATGGTAATGTGGATGGCAATTACGCCAATCTCCACGGTTGGCTCTATCAGCCGATTGTGGGCGACACCATTGGTATGACGACGGTCATCAATCCTGCCCTCGGCTTGAGCGGTGGTCGCTTGGGTGATCCTGTGGAGAAACTCTCTGCAGAAAACACCTCGTTGCGTCCCTTCTTGGTCTGGACGGCGATTCCGAAGTCTCGTATTCCCTCGAATCTCTTTGATGCAGGCTTGCCCGCCACGAGTGGTATGGCACGTAATGACTTCATCAAGGGATGGGGTGTGAATGCATGGATTGGTACGCCTTCCGTCTTGGATGGTTCGACCATTCGCTTGAGCACCCTTCGCCAGAATTTGCGTGCGACTGCGGCAAGCACCGCTTCCACCGCACTTTATTCCAAGGCTGGTATTATCCCGATGATTTATCAGGGTTACTGCGACAAGGCGGGTGCTCTTTCGACTGATCCTGATGCAGCAAACCGCGCTGCAGAAGATTTGCTCTCCTTCCGTACGATGACTGCGGATGAATTGGCAACTGCAATCGCCAACCGTGCCACGACGGGCTTGAGTGAAGAGGGAACTTTGGATACAGATGAAAATCCGATGTTGCCTTACACCACGACGGTGGAGATGGATGACCCGACGCTCTGGCAGGACGGTGCAATCTTCCGCTTTGCCGTGGTGATTGCAGACGCTGTCACGGGTTATGTCTACGATTGTCAGTCGGTTTCCAACTTCTCTTCGGATGCGTTGGATGCGTATTGCCCGTGGTACATCCCGGATGCACAGACCAATGTGAACCGTGCTACTTCCGCTACGGATGCTGGCGGTGGTGTCTCGCCCTTTGCTTGGGTCTACCAGATACCGCAGGGTGGCGTGTGGATTAACGAATTCCGTCCGTTCGCAGTGGAACACAATGCTTCTGCTTTTGAATTGGCAATGGTTGCCTCTCCGTTGGAAGAGACGATTTCCTCGAACTTGCTCGCAGATGCACCTGCGACCTTCACCCCGAAGTACTCTTTGGATGGTTGGAAGGTGATTACGCGTTATGCACCGATGCCGTTGCCTAATGCAAATCCCGCCAATCCGATTGAATGGAAGACCCACAAGGAAGTGCCGCTTAAGAGTTGGGTGCCGCGTCGTCGTATCATGAAGAGCTTGGCCGTTAGCACGGGTAAGCCTGTGAATTACGAAAACGCAAGTTACGAACTGGACTACTACGCGGCAACTGTTGGTAAGGATGAAAATCCGACCGTTGATCTTGAAAGCACCTTGTCGATGAGCGACCCCTTCTATTTGGGCGCACCTTATCAGAAGAAGGATGCTGCAACTCAGCTCTACACGGCTGACCCTGCAAACTTCCAGTGGTTGAACTTCAGTTGCGCAAATGAGGCTCAGGAATATGACCACGACCTCTTCAATGCAGACCTGCAAGAGAAGCTCGTGAAGGATTCTAGCGGTCTCTATGCACAGGGTGTGATTTACTCCCTTGCGCTCGTGCGCAATAATGGCGTGATTGAAGATGCGGTCATCTTCTATAATCAGTCGCCGTATGGCAGCTCCTCTACGGGAAGTGACTTCCTCAAGCAACGCATGGAAATTGCATTGCAGAGTGAAAATGCCAACAAGGCTGCTGCAGGTGAAGTTCGTGCGCTGATCAATAGTGCATTGCCAGGCGTGAATGCTAAGGTGCCGGCGCAGTTCTTGCGTTACACGAATATGAAGACGTCAGACTCCTTCTTGGGATGGTTTGTGGTTGCTTCGGACAATCGTGTCTATGGCACGTTCTCGCTCCCCAACACCTATGAAGTGGGACTCGCTCATATTCGTTATGACCAACCCTATTCCATCCAGGATGCAACGACCACCGCAACCTTCGCCACCCTTTCTGCGCATCTTACCGGTGGTGGTAATGCGCAGATGGAATTGACGAACGAGGGTCAAAAGGTGAGTGGTCGCGATGTGACCTTGTGGGCTTTGACGGGCTCCAGCTATGCATTGAATTTGTTGAATTGGGATACTGCATGGTATGCTCAACCGACGATTACACGCAATGGTCAAGCCTTCACGCCTGTGAATGGGTACACGTTGCTCACGACCTATGCGATGAATGCTGCCACGCAGGCCGCCGCCACGACTGCTGGTCTCCTCATTGATTCTGCGGCTGTTGCGGGTGATGTGGATTACAATGTTGTGCTCACTTACACAGCCGAAGCACAGGCTCTCAATCTGCCGACAGAGTTGGATGAGGGCTTTGCCGAATGGCTCCAGCAGGTGGCACCTGGTGAGGTCAGCCTCGCTCCGACGGGCGTAGAACTCGAAGAAAAGTACTGGCTCGGCGTGACCAGCCCGGATGATGCTTCCGCAAATCCTGCGTTGAACATCACGGAAATCGGTACTTACTTCGAAAGCCTTGAAGCGACCGAAGCCGATCCGTTGTTGCGTGTAGCTTTGACGAATAATGGCGTTCGCATTACCTCGCTTCAGGGTGACGGCAATGTGGTGCTCTTGGGTAAAGAAGATTTGAGCGATGCCGACTGGTCCTTCATCAAGATTTTGGAAACGAAGGACTTGGAAGCAAATGCAGAAATCGTCCTCTCAACGCCATGTAAGTTCTTCAAGGCGATCTTGCTCTCGGATGCAGAAGTCCAAGCACTGATTACGCCCTAAACGATTCACGGCTTAACAAAGAAAACAAAAGAGGTCCATCATGGGCCTCTTTTGTTTTTTACGGTTAAGGAAAGATGTGGAGAGGAGTGAAGAGGAGTGAGTTGTGAGA
>JAGCML010000083.1 GCA_017646485.1 Kiritimatiellia bacterium | reverse complement strand
CTTCTTAGGCCTTCTCATTTCGGCCCTGATTTTGGTCTTCGTGCCAGACAGTTTCTTTGATGCCTCCATTCTTGGGAGCGACTGGATTGCCTTCCCTGCGATGTTGCTCATCGGAATGCCGATGTATGTGTGTAGCACGGCCTCCATTCCTGTGGCATTAGCCCTTATGGCAAAAGGGATTTCTCCTGGTGCTGCGCTCATCTTCCTCATTGTGGGGCCAGCATTAAATGGTGCCAGCCTTGCGGTCCTCTTACAGATCCTCGGCAAACGCTGCATGATGATTTACCTTGCACTCATTGCTGTGGCAGCGGTTGTGGCGGGCCTTGCACTCAATGGCGCAGTGGCATGTTGGGAGCTCTTGCCCAATTATGCCAAATACGCGACGGCATGTTGTAGCACAGCCTGTGGCTGGACAGCCTATCTCCGTCCGGGATACGCCATTCTCCTCTTTGCCCTGCTCGCTTGGCACCTCATCATTCGCCCCCTTTTCCAACGCCTCGCCACCCCCTCGGCCATCCCTCAAGCGGCAGAGAATAGCCACCGCATCGTCGTCAAAAAGATGCGTTGCGACCACTGCCGTGGCGCGGTGCAGCGACTCCTCAGCGCCTATCCTACCGTCACCGAAGTCACCCGCATCGACAACGAAACCTTCTTGGTCAAGGGAGACCTCCCTGATACATTAGCGGCGGATATTCAACAACTCGGTTTTGAGCTCGCAGAATGACCTCTCCTCGCCCGATTGCCATCATTGCCAATGGAGAACCTCCGCAACACGCAGAGGTTTTAAAGGCATTGGCACAGTGCCAGGCCTGTGTGTGTTGCGACCGACTGCCCCCAGCAGGTGCGCCAACCCTTTTGCAAGTCGTAGGAGATTTGGACTCCTTCACGGGCGAACTCGCCCCCGAATTGCTCACCGATTTGCACGAAGACCAAGAGACCAATGATCTGACCAAGGCGATGAACTGGCTCGCAAAGACCCATCCCGGCACACCGATTGACTACTTTGCGGTGACGGGTCTGCGCGAAGACCACACCCTTGCCAATCTCGCCCTCATTGCGGAAGCTGGGCGTCCTGCGCGTGTCTTTACCGAATCAGGCCGCTTTGACCTGTTGGGCGCCGGCACAACACCTCTTCATACAACGCCGAACACCCCCATTTCATTTCTCTCCTTCACCTCACAAGTCATCTCCGCAAGGGGCGTAGTTTGGCCTGTTGAGCACCTCTTGTTAGACACCCTCTGGCGTGCAACGCTCAATCGCACCACGGCCTCCACCGTTGAAATTACCTGCGAACGCCCACTCTTTGTTTATCGACCTTGGAAAGCCTGCTTATGAAACAGCTCCTCTTCTCATTCGTCTTGCTCCTCACCCTCCTCTTTTCTGGATGGGGATGCTCACCCTATTGGTATCGTTCGCCAGAGAAATTTGCCGTGGCGAGCGACCGCTTGAACTGGGTCCACATCTACTATCAAGAGGCTGAAAATCGTCCACGCATTCGTTGCGAGATGACCAATAATGGTCAGATCACCATTCTTGAAGGCCATTCTGTTACCGTCGGTGACGACTTCAATATTGAGTACCACAAAAAGAACTTCGGCGATGTGCGCAAGTACTACTACAGCATGCCGCCGGAAATGTTTAACATGACCCTGCAGTCCTTAATTGATGCGGGCATGATGGAACGAGAAAAACTCAAAGAAGATGACCCCATGTATCCGAAGGTCATGATTAAGGCGAACATCAACCATGTGAAACAACAAAAATTCACCGTGAACGAACGCCTCATTGATGAAATTCGCACCCTTCTTTTCCAATGCAAAATGAGCGGTACGCTCACGCGTTAACCTCCACCCTCACCTCACACTATGTTTCCTCATCTCTTTACCCTCGGTGGCATTACCATTCAAACCTACGGCCTATTAATGGCCATCGGCTTTATTCTCTGCTACTCCTTAGCGACCTATCTCGCCAAACGCACTGGACGCGACCCCAATGAAGTGCAGACCATCATCATGGTCGCTGCCATTGGTGGCATCCTTGGCGCGCGCGCTGTCTACGTTTGGCAGAACTGGGCCACGGAATTTGCGTCCGACCCGATGGCGATGTTCATGATTTGGCGTGGTGGACTCGTCTTTTACGGCGGCTTCCTATTAGCCGCGGCGGCCATGCTCACCTATGCCAAACTCAAAAAAGAACCCCTCTGTTCGCTCACCGACTTCTGCGCTATCTTCATCCCCTTGGGCCACGCCTTCGGACGTTTAGGGTGCTTCTTCTTTGGTTGTTGCTATGGATACATCGCCCCCAACGCATGGTATGGCGTTGCCTTCCCCCAAGGATCACCCGCATGGCACAACCAAGTCATTCACCAACAAATCTCCCCCTACGCCCCCAAAGCCCTTCCCGTCTGCCCGACCCAACTCATCGAGGCGATTGGATGCTTCCTGCTCTTCGCGCTCCTCTGGTGGTGTTATGCCAAATTCCGTCACCTGCGCGGACTCTGTTCGGCGGTCTATTGCACGGGTTATGCCGGCCTGCGTTTCCTCATTGAATGTTTCCGTGACGACCCGCGTGGCGACACCTATTTCGGTTTGAGCTTTAGTCAGATGATCTCCGTGGCACTGCTTGTTGCGGGCATCGCTTTATTCACCTTCGCACTTAAAGGAAAGACAAATGGAACAGTCCACCGTTGATGCTATGCTCACTTGGCAATCTACCGCACGTTTAGAACGCGTCGCAGGAAAATTGCGTAAACGTGGTTTTGAAGTGACCTGCTGCAATACCCGCGAAGAAGCACGCGCCAAAGTGCTTGAACTCGCAGCCGATGCCAAGTCGGTCGGCTTTGGCGGTTCGCTCTCGGTCGCTTGTTTGAACCTCACACGCGAAATGCGTGACGCAGGGAAGGAAATCCTCAACCACGGCTTCCCAGACCTTTCCCCCGAAGAACGCGATGAAATCCGTCGTCGCCAACTCGTCTGCGACTGCTTCCTCTCCTCTGTGAATGCCCTCACCGATGACGGCATCATCGTGAATGTGGATGGCGTAGGCAATCGTGTGGCTGCAATGATTTATGGTCCGCGTCGCACCGTG
>JAGCML010000082.1 GCA_017646485.1 Kiritimatiellia bacterium | reverse complement strand
CCACCAAAATGACAGAGTGCTGATTGTAAAGGCTCGAACGTTCATCCATCGTTAAAAGGTGCTTACCATGGCGATATTCGCACAACTTCACCGTGCCACCAATCGAAAGACGGTTCACATGCACATGGAGCGGCGAAAGGAAGGTCGAAATGCGGACAGCCTTTTCGCCAGGGAAGAATTCCTTCACCACTGCACTTGCAGGAGAGCCATCGTCTTCCGTGACATACTGCACAGAACGCACCGTACCTTCTGCACCAGAAACGATATTCTCTTCACCCACGGGAGCCACACGCGTCGGGTTGCGGAAGAACCACAACATAAAGAGCACAAAAAACATGCACAAGCCAAACCAAGTGTAACCCAACCAGCACATTCCCTCAATATGGCAAAGGCCGCAACCGCCACCAAGGCCCAAAATCAAGGCTGGGAGAATCAAAGTCCATCCGTTGGTAATGATCAACTGATGTTCGCGTTTTTCGTTATTGTACATAATCATTCCTCTTCAAGCAGATGTACACACTTTGGGGACAATCCCCAAATGTCACATTAAAGTGTAGCAAATACAGCACATAAACGCAAATGATTCAATGCGTCTTTTCATACAAAATTTCATTCTTTTACAATTTTATCCCCGATTTCCCCTATTAAATCCTTCGATGCCTTGAAGAACAGCCTCCACCTCTCCCCCTCTTTATCGCAGGATGATGGGGCTGCGTAAGCCCCACTCACCCCGTCGTCCTGCGGCGTTAGCCGCCCATGCCTACAGCCGCAGGCTGGCTCATTCACGCGCCAGCGTGTCCCCCTTCCTGGCAGTCCTGCGGCGCCGCCACCCCTAAGCGTGGTGCGGTCACCTGCGACGTCAGGTGACACTACGAGTGCTGCGACAGGGCGCGATGTCGCCCTGCATAAGCGTGCTGGCAGTCCTGCGGCGTTAGCCGCCCATGCCTATAGCCGCAGGCTGGCTCATTCACGCGCCAGCGTGCTCCCCCCCCTTCCTGGCAGTCCTGCGGCGCCACCGCCCATAAGCGTAGTGCGGCAGGGCGCGGCGTCGCCCTGCATCCCATCGCCCTGCACCCTCCTCTCCCCCTAAAATACAAAAGGCTGCCAGGGGCAGCCTTTTGTTTGCTTCTTAATGTGGAGCGATCGCTTAGAGCACAGCGCACTCTTCGACCAACTTTTCCAACATCACAGCGCAGAGCTCGCGGTCAAGGAATTCAGAGAGGCGGCCATTGTTAGAGAGGCGGCGAATCAATTCCTTCTTAGCGAGGTTAGTGGCCTGAGCGAGACGATCCAAAGCTTCTTCCACGCGTTCCTGAGAAAGGGTCACTTCGCGATCCTTAGCCAAGCGGGTCAAGACATAGGTGCGACGGAGCGAACGAACAGCGCGTTCTTCAGCAGCCTTATAGACATCCGACCTACGGAGTTCGTCAGCATCGCCCTTGAAGTTTTCGAGCGGCTTCGTCGGATCCATGGCGAGTTCGTCATAGATACGTTCTTCGAGCACACGCTCAGGGAGTTCGAAGGAGACCGAGTTTTCGATCACTTCGCAGAGTTCCTTAGAAGCGCGAGATTCTTCTGCGTACTTCTTGGAATTCTTCATGTTGTCCACGAGGTTCGTACGCAATTCTTCAACGGTTGCCACACCGAAACGCTTCAACATATCTTCATCGCTCGCAGGGCGCATCTTACGCATGGTCTTGAGAGTGATG
This sequence comes from Kiritimatiellia bacterium, assembly GCA_017646485.1. GTDB lineage: Bacteria > Verrucomicrobiota > Kiritimatiellia > RFP12 > DVOR01 > Spyradenecus. Next base: position 265 of record JAGCML010000082.1, on the reverse strand, counting down.
GTGTACTTCACCGTCTTACCAGCGAGGTCGGTCACGCGGAAATCTTCAGCGTACGTAGCGGTGTGTTCCACCGTTTCGCCGATCTTCTTACCGAGCAACACCGTGCTGAGCGCAGGGATGAATGCATCTTCGCGGAGCTGCACCCAATATTCTTCATCTGCGGCATAATGCTTAGCGGCGTCAGAAAGGGCTTCCTTATCGAGGTCAGAAGTGAAGGAGATGGCGATGAGGTCCTGTTCGGTTGCCACATCATCAGCGGTAGCTT
>JAGCML010000081.1 GCA_017646485.1 Kiritimatiellia bacterium | reverse complement strand
CCACGCCTGCTCGCTGCGGCCATGACCTTAGATGGTTACTTAGCCGATAGCACAGGCACCTCGCGATGGATTACAGGAGAAGCCGCACGCACTTGGGTCCAACACCAACGCCTCCGAGCCGATGCCATCATGGTGGGCGCAGGCACTGCCCGCATGGATCACCCCTCGCTCCAACCCCACTTGGATGGTGCACCCCTTAAAAAGCGTGTCATTATCGATCGTCACACACCAGTGGCGCAAAGTGACCGCGACGCACAGACCCTAATCGCCACGGAAGATTTGCAATATGACGGCATCCATCTGGAACCCGCCCTCCGCAATCTCTGCCAACGTGGTGTGAACGAAGTCTTTTGCGAAGGCGGAGGCCAACTCGCCGCAGCGCTTTTGGAACAAGGCCTCGTGGATGAGCTCATCTTGATCTACGCCCCCAAGGCTTTAGGCGACACGGCAAGTGTGCGCGGGCTCCCCATTGCGCCACGCCTGCTCGCTGCGGCCATGACCTTTGATGTCACCGAGCGCCTCCTCTTAGGGTCGGACACGGCCATCCTTTTGCGCCCGAAACAATCGTAATATGAGGGCGCAGACACATCGTTTTCACGTGCAAACCGCTCTAAATGTGTTATGCTTTAAGAAAAGGATACACTCATGAATCGATATCTCTTGATTTTGTCGCTCTTTGTTGCGAGCTTGCTCCAGGCGAAGTTGCAACCCTTCGACGGCGTGGCTGCCTATGTCGACGAGAAGGTTATCACCATTGATACGGTGATTAACGAACTCTACACCGCCAACCAACTCTGGAAGGCACCGTTGCAACAACAACTCATCGCCAACCAAACCTACTTCCCCGTCTTCTTAGACCTCCTCATTGACCGCATCCTCATTCTGAAAGAGTATGAAGCCTCTGGGATGAATCTCCCCCAACAACACGTAGACGAAATGGTGCAGCGTACCATCGCCAATAACTTCGATGGCAATGAAGCCATCCTGCACGCAGAATTGCGTCGCGTGGGCATCACCTATCCCGAGTGGTTGAAGCAGATGCGTGAAAATGCCATTGTAGATGCCATGCGCTACTTGCAGGTCGACAAGAAGATTAATGTCTCCCCCAAGCGTGTTCGCGAATACTATGCCGCACACCCCGAACAATTCACCATTGCAGACGGCATGCAAATCAGCACCATCCTCATCTCCCCAGATGCTGGACGCGCCACCGCAGATGTGATCCTGCAAGCGCTTCGTTCGGGAGGAGACTTCGCCGAATTGGCCAAGGAAAACTCCTGTGACGAATATGCCGAAATGGGCGGTTTCCGCGACTTTATCAAGCCAGAAGAACACTTTAATGCTGAAATCGTTGATGCTATCAATCGCCTCAAAACTGGCGACATCTCCGATGTTATTGAAATGAATGGCTACTGCCTGATCGTCAAGAAGGGCGAAATCCGTGGTGGCACGTTGCGCCCCTTAAAGGACGTTTGGCCCGTCGCAGAAAAGGCAGTTCGTGCCCAATTGGCACAAGCACGTTATGCCCAGTGGATTGAAACCCTCCGCGCGAAGGCCAATATCCGCATTATGTCCCTCGGCACCACAAACAATGGTACTGAAGAATGAATCGCACCTCCCCCAGTGAAGTCAAAGCATGGTGTATCGGGCGTGGGTTCCATCCCAACAAAACGCTCGGCCAGAACTTCTTAATTGACCGCAATATCCTCACCACCCTCGTTGATGCCGTAGGCGCAGGTGCAGGCGATCGCGTTCTTGAAGTGGGCCCTGGTTTAGGCGTAATGACCGAGGCCTTGCTCCAACGTGGCATCCATGTGACGGCAATTGAAAAGGATCCCGCCCTTGCAGCATGGTTGCGCGATTCGCTTCTCAAAGAATATCCCGACACCTTCACCCTCTTAGAAGGAGATGCCTTAGAGACCGACTGGCCCACCCTGCTCGCGCAAGACTTTAAGGCCTTCGCCTCCAATCTCCCCTACTCGGTGGGCACGCGCATCTTGATGGATTTGATTTGCCAACCCAATGCGCCCGAACGCCTTGTCACCTTGGTCCAACAAGAAGTGGCCGACCGCTTTGCAGCGCGCCCCTCCACGCCAGAACGTGGAACAGCGGCCATTTGGATTCAAGCCGATTACGATGTGCACATTGTGCGTTCCGTCAAGCCCAGTTGCTTCTGGCCACCACCAGAAGTCACTAGTGCGATTGTCGCTATGCAGCGTCACACCCGTTCGACGCTCTCGCAAACGGAAAAAGCAACGCTTCGCGCGCTCTCCAAACACCTCTTTACCCAACGTCGCAAGCAACTCGGCACCGTCTTACGCAAGTCACCTGCCCCCTTCAATCAGGCAGACCCTGCCAAGGCCAATGTCGACCCCACCCGTCGTGCCGAGACCCTCACCTTGCCCGAATGGGAAACATTAGTGACCACCATCACCCCTTAATCCCCGCACCCTAATCCCTCACCCCAAAAACGGAGGAAGACCATGCTTCAGGATATCACAGCCCCACTCACGCTTTTCCCGCAAGGTTCTCCCAAAGCTGGCGACTATGTCTTTCAATGTAAAGGCTCAGCTGTGGCCCTCTCTCCGTGGACGCGTGGTGCCTCGGTCGCTCATCCTTTGGTCAAAGTGGGCGAGACCACCCTCTTCCTTGGGGCGGCAGCAGATGCCGAATGGGGCAATACGCAAATGCTTCGACGCATTGAATCGCCCGACCTCCGCTTTGCCGCCTTCTGTGCGAATCACTTAGCACAATGGTACTTGAATCATCGTTGGTGTGGACGATGCGGAGCAATGTTGACACGCCTGAGTGGCGCCTTAAAGTGTTCTTCTTGCGGACAGGAGTCCTATCCCGTTATTGCGCCGGCAGTCATTGTGGGCTTGGTCAATCAAGGTCGCCTTTTGGTGACGCGTTATGCCGACCGCCCCTACCAAGGACCAGCTTTGGTGGCAGGTTACTGTGAAGTGGGCGAAACCGCTGAGGCGACCTGCATCCGTGAAGCCTTTGAAGAGACCGGCTTACACGTCACACGCTTGCACTACTTCGCTTCGCAACCCTGGGGCTTGAGTGGTTCGCTTCTCTTGGGCTTCTTCGCTGAAACCTCTGACGAGGAGATTACCTTGGCCGATGGGGAATTGGCGGAAGCCGTTTGGTTAAAGCCGGAAGAACTGCCGCCACCCCCCGATGCCGCAGGTCCGCTTTCGCTCACAGCAACAATGATTAAAGCCTTCGCAGAACAGTCCGTTCACTTCTAAGCCAAAAGGAGGACACCATGAATGCAAAGCACTTTGAAGCCTGGACCGGTGG
>JAGCML010000080.1 GCA_017646485.1 Kiritimatiellia bacterium | reverse complement strand
GCTGTCTGCCCGCACGCAGCAATCCGTGCTAAGATCGTGGAAGAAGCTGACGTCGCTGGCGCTCCTGAAACCTTCAAGACCGCTGATGGCAAGCCTCCGTTCAAGGGCAAGAAGTTCACCCTCCAGGTCGCAGTGGAAGACTGCACCGGTTGCGGTCTCTGCACCACGGTGTGCCCTGAATTGCCGAACATCGGTAAGTCCCTCAACATGGTCCGTTATGACCAGGACAAGCTCCGTAAGCCCGGCCAGGCCAACTGGAATTACTTCCTCGACCTCCCTGAAACCAATCTCACGGGTGTTCCGTTGAATGCGAAGACCTCCCAGCTCCGCCGTCCGCTCTTTGAGTTCTCCGGTGCTTGCGCAGGCTGCGGTGAAACGCCTTATGTGAAGATGCTCACGCAGCTCTTCGGTGATCACCTCTGCATCGCTAACGCTACGGGTTGCTCCTCCATCTATGGCGGTAACCTCCCCACCACGCCGTATTGTAAGAACGCAGAAGGTAAGGGTCCTGCTTGGGCTAACTCCCTCTTCGAAGACAATGCAGAATTCGGCTTGGGTATGGTCATCACCCGCGATAAGCAGAAGGCATTCGCTAAGGAACTCGCTGAAAAGATCATCGCTTCCGAAGCTGCTCCTGCAGAATTCAAGGCTCTCCTCCAGGACACCCTCGCTGCTGCTGAAACGCAGAAGACCGATGAAGACATCGCTGCTCAGCGTGACCGCGTCGCTAAGATCAAGGCTGCTGCTGAAACCTGCGACTGCGCTACCTGCAAGAAGCTCGCCACTGTGGCTGACTTCCTCGTGCGCCGTTCTGTCTGGATTATCGGTGGTGACGGTTGGGCATACGATATCGGTTACGGCGGTCTCGACCACGTGCTCGCAACGGGTCGCAATGTGAAGATTCTCGTGCTCGATACCGAAGTGTACTCCAATACCGGTGGTCAGGCTTCTAAGTCTACGCCTGTCGGCGCTATTGCGAAGTTCGCAGCTGCTGGTAAGCCTCAGATGAAGAAGGACCTCGCCGCGATCTCCATGACTTACAAGAACATCTACGTGGCTCAGATTTCGATGGGTATGAACCCCGAAGCAGCTGTGAAGGCGTTCAAGGAAGCTGAAGAGTATGACGGTCCTGCATTGATCATCGCTTATGCTCACTGCATTGCACACGGTATCAACCTCTCCACGGGTCTCGAACACCAGAAGATGGCTGTGGAAACTGGTCACTTCCCGTTGTTCCGCTACAACCCTGATGCTGCTGCCGCTGGCAAGAATCCGCTCACCCTCGATTCGAAGGCTCCTTCTAAGAAGTTCTCTGAATCTCAGGCTGGCGCAGAAAACCGCTTCAAGCAGTTGGCTAAGATGAATCCTGAAGAAGCTAAGAAGATGTTCGAAGCTGCGGATGCATTCTACTCTCGCAAGTATGAATACCTCCAGGCTCTCGCAGCACTCAATGTCTACTAAGGTTTATCGGTAGCTTAAAACGCAAGTCCCTCGGGTTTCCGGGGGACTTGTTTTTGCTATAATGCGCCGCTCAACTGGAAGTAAGTGTGAAACTTATGGCTTGCAATGTATCTTTTTTAAAAGAATAGACTTGCATGTGTGTTTGAAAAGTTGTAACATAAGTTTGAAGATTGTCATTGTGTTATGACTTTTTGTGGTTAGTAGAAACATTTTCAGAAAGTTCTGAATATGGCGAAGCAACAGAAAAAACTCAAAGTTGCGATGGTTGGCGGTGGAAATGAATCTTTCATCGGCGACATTCATCGTGCAGCAATTGAGGCGAGCGGTTGCTTGGAGCTCGTCTGTGGTGCGTTTGGTTCAACGCGCCAGCGGTCGTATGAGACTGGTAAAAAGTTAGGCCTGGATCTTACGCGCGTTTATGGCGTGTATCGTGATATGTTCCGTCGCGAGACGAAGGTCGCTGATGAGAATCGTGTCGATTTGGTGACCGTTGTTGCGCCGAATAACATGCACTATCCTGTGACAATGGCTTCTTTCGATGCAGGGTTCCCTGTGTTTTCAGAAAAGCCAATGAGTTGCAACATGGACGAAGCGCAGAATCTGAAGCGCCGTACCTTGATGTGTAAAGAACTCTATGGCACAGCGTATGTTTTCCCCTTTTATCCTGCTTTGACGCAACTCCGCAAATTTGTCGCAGAGGGTGGCATCGGCAATATCCGCCGTGTGGATACGCGTTATTACCACGGTTGGATGGGAGTTCGCTTAGAGACTGCGGGCAATCGTAGTGCAGGTTGGCGCGTGGATCCACGCCGTTGCGGTGTGGGTGGTGCGATTTATGATTTGGCAGGCCCTTGTGCTTTACTGGCAGAGTGGGCGACTGGACTTGAGATGTCGGCGCTCTGCGCAATTGGTCGTCCTGCAGTGGCGGGGCGTTCGTTGGACGATGATGCCACGATTATGTTGCGCTTCAACAATGGTGCATTAGGCATGATTGCCGTGAGCCAGATTGCTTTGGGCGAGGCCGATGGCATTTGTCTTTCCATTTATGGCGACAAGGGCTCTGTTCATTGGAAGCAATCGACAGGTCACCAGTGGACCGTTGTGTCGCAAGAGGGCAAGGTGAGCGTAAAGTCTCCGAAGAATGCAGTAGCCGCTACGGCAGGCAAGAATCGTTTCGCAGAACCTTATGGTGATGATGCAGCGTACATTGCCGCGTTGGCAGCAGCATATCGTGACTTTGCTGCGGCAATTATTGCCAGCCGTGCAGGGAAGAAGAGCGTTCAGAACTATATCGGTGTGGATGCCGCTTTGCGCGTGGCCACCTTTAATGATTTAGCCTTCCGGAATATGGTCTTCACCACTGAAGGGCGACAAGAGAAGTGGATTGAATTCAAAGTTCCGGAAGTGATGCTGTTGAGTTAAACAACTTTCGGATAATTGACTTACCGCGGCGTGTCAAAACACCCGCGGTTTTTTTAGGAGAAGATGATGACGTGTCATGAGTTGGCGGCCTTATTGGATGCTGAACTGCGTTTGGGGGCGTATAAGGATGTTTCCAATAATGGGTTGCAATTAGAAAATCGTGGAGAGATTCTCTCGGTGGCCACGGCGGTAGATGCTTCGATTGAAACCTTTGAGGCGGCGGCAATGCGTGGCGCGCAGTTCTTAATTGTTCACCATGGCTTTTCTTGGGGGAGTTCGCTTGCGCGCATTACGGGATTGAATTATCGCCTTTTGGAATGTGCCATGCGGTTGAATTTAGCGGTCTATGCTGCCCATTTACCCTTAGATGCGCATCCGAAATTAGGGAATAATGCTCAGCTGGCCAAGGGACTCAACTTGCTGGATGTGCGTCCGTTTATGGATTATCATGGGCAGAAGATTGGCTTTGCGGGTCGTTTAGAGACCCCGCTTTCGAGAGACGCATTTGCAGATTTAGTGATGCGCGTGGTGCGTCCTGAACGCATGGAGCGCTTTGATTATGGCCCCGAATGGATTCAACAGGTCGGGATTTGTTCTGGTGGCGCACCTGAAGGCGTGGAGAGTGCCGCGACTGAAGGTCTGGATGCGTATCTCTGCGGTGAAGCAAACTTGGTGGCTTACAACTTGGCGAAGCAACTCAATGTGAATGCCTTCTTCGCAGGGCACTATGCTACCGAACGCTTTGGCGTGCGAGCCTTAGGGGAATGGTTGGCTGAAAAGGCCCCCTTAGACGTTTCGTTTATTGATTTCAACTTGCCGTATTAAGGATTGCATCGCAGCAGGGTGTAACGCATGATGTGATGTAGCATGATTTTATTTGAAAGAAAGGTGACATTGCAATGACACGTGAACAGATTGACGCATGGTTTGAGGCGCATCGTAAGGAAATCCTCGAAGACTATTACACGCTTTTACGTTTTCCCACCATTGGGGCAGACCCTGCACGCGTGGGCGATTGTGTGACGTGTGCGACCTGGATTCAGGCCTTTTTGGAGAAGTTGGGCTTTGCGACCGAGTTAGTGCAGCAGACGGCAGCATTGCCTCCGCTTG
>JAGCML010000079.1 GCA_017646485.1 Kiritimatiellia bacterium | reverse complement strand
TTTTCCGCCTATATGCGCCCGAGCACGTAGTGCTGGGAAAGCTCCGCAAGGTCTTGAAAAATCGCTCATCGCGGACGCAAGCGGCTAACGCCGCCCACGATGACGATTTTCCGCTTGAGATTTCCCGGGAATAACACACCCATTCTGTTAACTCTCTTATCATGAATAGTGTTCGCTCCTCTCCACACACTTTTCCACAAAGCGCTCGTCAGTCATCGTGTGGCGCGCAGCGCCCTTGCGTACACGATGAGCTGATGAGCAAGATTTGCGGAGCTTGCGAAATCTTCGCCGTCCCTTTGTCCCATCCCATCACCCAGTAAGCGCTCGTCAGTCATCGTGTGGCGCGCAGCGCCCTTGCGTACACGATGAGCTGATGAGCAAGATTTGCGGAGCTTTCCCAGCACTACGTGCTCGGGCGCATATAGGCGGAAATCGCAGCCACACCCTCAGTCCCCTTCGCCGTCCCTCTCGTCAGCCCAGACGCACACTCCCAGCCGTGACGGCACACAATCCGCCCAGTCCGGCTTTAGAGGTGAGGTAAAGTTTAAAGGGATGACGCCCTGCTGCGAGTTTATAGGTCGTCGCACGCCCCTTTGCGCAATCACCGGCTTCATATTCCAAGATATGCGCTTCATGGAGCCAAAGCTGACACCCACCCTCACCCGTAGCAGTGAAGGTGACATCACAGGTCGTCGGCACGTCAAGCCATCCCCTAACCGAAAGCCCGAAAGCCTCCGCCTCAGGCACCTGCGCCTTGACCGCCGCGGCATCTCTTGCCGCCCAAGCCTTTTCAGGGATCATCGTACGGAAATTCGGCACCCACGGCCATTGCGTAGCGCCCTCACGATAGAGGCGCACCTCATAGGGCGGCAATTCTCCCTTCAAGGCCGTCGCAGGCATCGGCAACTGATCCACCCCATGTGGCGTTTGACCAGGCTGATGCGTCGCGGTGATGTAGGCATCACTCCAATTATGCACTGCATACGCGCCCAACGCCCCACACGCTTCTGGCACCTTCGTAATCGGAATACGGCAATTCACCAGTAAGTCACTCATCCACCGCACGCGGTCTGCATACGCCGCCTCTGCGGCTAAGTTCTGGGTCTGGCTCGGATCTGCTACCACATTGTAGAGCTCCACCTGACCCGTTGCGCCATGATTACGAATTAAGACATAGTCGCCATCGCGCACCATCTGTTCGAAGCCATAACCATAACCCGACCCGCCATCTTGATATTCTGCATAAATGCGAGCGGGCAACTGCGTTCCAGACCCCGTCAAGACTGGCAATAACGAAACCCCGTCGCAGTGGGCGGGTTGCGGCAGACCTGCCACATCTGCGAGTGTCGCCATCCATGCAGGGAATTGGAAGGGATGATCAATACGACGCGGAGCGCCCTCTGCCGCAGGAATCACCCAAGGCCAAACCGCAAAGGTCGGTTCGCGCAACCCACCCTCATAGCACCAGCGCTTCATCCCCTTGTAGGGGCCGTTTGAGTCAAATTGACCATCCACCCAGTTGATTCCTGCTGGCCCCAAATACTCACCCGCAGGTCCATTGTCAGAGGTGAAGATAAAGAACGTATCCTTTTCAAGGCCACGCACCTTGAGGAAGTTTAAGAGATCACCCAAGGCCTCATCCAAACGGCGTACATTTGTGGCGTAACGACGTTGCGACTCTGTGCTATAACTCGCATAATCCGGATGAATGTAAGTATTTGAGGTGTTATTCCCTTCCACACCCTCCTTAAAAGGAAGATGACCCTTCTCATCCTTCGTCCATGTCACACCGCCGCCCCAGACAGGATCAGTGGCATCCTGCGCAGGATAGGCCTTGCCTGGAACATGGAAATTGTCGCGTTTGGCGAGTTTTGTGTCGCCCTGACCATTCCATGACCCCGCCCCATGCACAGTGGTGTAGCATGCATAACAGAAGAACGGCTCTTCGCGTTTCGCCTCTTGGTGCGTCTTAATCAACTGTTTAATCTTCGCCGTAAAGAGATCGGTGTCATAACAGAACCGCACCTCATCATTTGAAATCAAACGGCGATAGTGATTCGCCCCAACGTCCGTCTCCGCCTCAAAGTCCATCCCATTCGCACCCGCAGAGAGTGCCGCGTAATGGGCGCGGCGGGTGGCATCAGCATAAACTGCCGCCGAGAGATATTCAGTGCACGGCGAACCGCCCTTACTCGTGCGCCAGTCATACGTTCCATCATCCCAGTGATAGAACGAATGCCCATGCGCATGTGCCGCATATCCATAGGAATAATCAAAGCCAGCATCACAGGCCATGGCACGGCGCGGTTGGCCAAAGGCTCCACTCTCATAACCACCCCCGATGCCCCACTTTCCGATATGCCACGTAGCATAACCCGCAGCCTTCATCACCGACCCAATCGTCAAATCTGTAGCAATCGGCGAATCAAAACGATTATCACGCAGATTACAATGCCCCTGATGCTTCCCTGTCACCATCGAAGCACGCGCAGGCGCACACACAGGTGCCGTCGTGTAAGCACTCGTCATCATGACACCCGTCTGCATGGCCGCATCTAAATTCGGCGTATCAATGTGCATCTGATTTTCGGCCGCACGACGATTCTGCCAAAACTGTCCTAAATCCCCCCACCCTAAATCATCACAAAGCACGAGAATCACATTTGGACGCTTCCCCGAATGAACGCACAAAGCCCCGGCATCTGCCTGCTTCTCCGTGCCCATCGCCGACACCATCCCTGGCATCGCCACAGCAAATCCACCCATCGCCTTCAAAAAGTCTCTACGCGTCATGCTCGCATCCTCCAGTTAATGCACACTATGATACCGAAAACCACACCGTACCGCAAGCCTCCGCAAATCTTGTCAGGGACAAAGGGACGGTCGAAGGGAATGGGACACATGAGACACATGGGACACATGGGACGGTCGCCGATGGGACAAAGAGATGACGAAAGGGATAAATAGAGAGGCGTTTTGGACAAGGTTTGTGGTAAACTATGAGGTATGAAGGGAGTATTTATGGGTGACGCGTCTAAGATTCTTTTGCCTCATGGCGAGTATCATCAGTTGATTGTTTATCAAAAGAGTTTGGTGGTTTATCAAGGGACTGTTTTGTTTTGTAAGCGGTTCTTGCCTGCTCGTGGAGATCGCACGGTGGACCAAATGGTTCAAGCAGCGCGTAGTTGTAAGCAGAATATTGTGGAAGGGAGCACTGCGTCGGGGACAAGTAAGGAGACGGAGTTAAAGTTAACGAATGTTGCTCGAGCATCGTTAGATGAGCTTATTGAAGATTATCAAGATTGGCTAATGGTGCATCACTTAGCGAAGTGGGAAAAAGAGAATCCCAAGATGATAGCTGCGCGTAAGTTCTCAAAAGAGACGTCTGATTGGGAAAGATGGCGCGTCTATTTTGAAACGCGAGACACGGAAACGTGCGCTAATCTAATGTTAGTGCTTTGTTACCAAACACGATATTTGTTAACACGGATGATTTCTCGATTAGAAGCGGATTTTGTGCAGCAAGGTGATGTCCGTGATCGAATGCGAGGCGTTCGCTCATTTGTTCGAAGTTCAAATTGGGAACAGGAGTTATATGCTCAGCTCTCTAAAGCCGTAGATTTAGACGACTTAAATTTGGAAGTGGGCAAATGTTTCCAAAAGATAAAAAAGATGAGCTCGAGTATCGCTTTTAAAAAAGGATGGACAAATCCTAAGAAGCGGTGATGACCTTTGGCCTTTGGGCGATCGTCCCATGTGTCGCATGTGTCTCATGTGTCCCATTCTAATTCGCCGTCCCTTTGTCCCAGACGAGCAAGACCTTGCGGAGCTTTCCCAGCACTACGTGCTCGGGCGCATATAGGCGGAAAAGCGCGTGCTATCCCATCGGGCGATCGTCCCATGTGTCTCATGTGTCTCATGTGTCCCACTCCTTTCGCCTGTCCCATTCTAATTCGCCGTCCCTTTGTCCCAGACAAGTAAGATTTGCGGAGCTTACGGGAAAGCGCAGCCCTGCATTTTTGCTATACTATCACCATGCAGTATTTTTCTCCGGCTAAGGTTAATTTGTCGCTCGCGGTTTCTGGTGTGCGAGCGGATGGGTTTCACGATTTGGATTCTGTGGTGACTTTGGTGTCGTTGGGGGACGATATCTACTTGGAGCGCGCGGAGCAGGGGGTGTCATTAACGATTTCTGGTGAGGGGGTGGAGGTCTCGGCTTTGCCGACGGATCTCGAGCAGAATTTGGCAGTGCGTGCGGTGCGTCTCTTGGAGGCAGAAGTGGGATACGCTTTACCGACTGCGATTCGCATTGTGAAGCGGATTCCGTTGGGCGGCGGTTTAGGGGGCGGGAGCTCGAATGCGGCCACGGTCCTGAAGGGCGTGAATGAGATTTGGGATTTGGGGCTCTCTTTGGAGCGCTTGTGTGAACTGGGGGCACGGTTAGGTTCGGATGTGCCGCTCTTTTTATTAAATGGTACGGTGCGGATGCAGGGGCGTGGCGAACGCGTGGAACGCTTGAGCCTTGCTGGGGCGAAGCCGCTCAATTTAGTGCTCGTGAATGACGGGACGCATTGTTCGACGCCGCGGGTGTATCGTGCATTAGATGAACTGCGGGGTGCAGAAAATCGTCAAAACGAGCCTCAGAATGACGAAAAGGGCTTGACAGAAGGGGATGATTTTTGTAATACTATGGCTCTCTCTCTTCAAGCGGGAGAAGCGCAACGCGTAGCGGAGCAGGTCTTTAATGACCTTGAAAGCCCATGTTTTCAGCTTTTTCCGAGTGTTCGGCAGACGGCCGAGGCCCTGAAGGCAGCAGGATGCAGAGGCGTTTTGCTGAGCGGAAGTGGTGCGACGGTTTGTGGGTTTGTCGATGATTTCGCAGATGGAGAGAGGGTGCTCGCGCATCCAGCGTTACAAAAGAGCTGGCGAGCGAGTGTACAGACGCTGCCCGATGGTGTAATGGCAGCACACGGGCCTTTGACGCCCATAGTCATGGTTCGAATCCATGTCGGGCAACCAGTTTGCCTTCAGCGTCTGGAACAAAACTAAGGAATGCAGAGATGGAAAACCTCAAGGTATTTTCGGGGACTGCGAATCAGGCGTTAGCCGAGAAGATTGTCGCCTGCATGGGTACAACGCTCGGCGCGATTGATATTCGTCATTTCCCTGATGGTGAAACCTTTTGCAAGTATACTGACAACGTTCGCGGTGCGGACGTTTTCCTCGTTCAGCCGATCTGCGGTCAGCCTAATGAAATGTTGATGGAATTGCTGATCATGATCGATGCCGCTCGTCGTGCGGCTGCTGGTCGTATTACCGCTGTTCTCCCTTATTATGGTTATGCGCGTCAGGATCGTAAGGACCAGCCGCGTGTGCCGATTACGGCTAAGCTTGTGGCTAACCTCTTGGTGGCTGCAGGTGCGAACCGTATTTTGACGATGGATTTGCATGCTCAGCAGATCCAGGGCTTTTTTGATATTCCCGTGGACCACCTTTATGCCGCGCCGGTTATGGTGAAATACTTGCGCGAGATGAAGTTGGCTAAGCCTCTTGTCGTTTCACCCGATACCGGCGGGGTCAAGACGGCTTATGCTTACTCGCAGATGCTTGGCACAGGCCTGGCAATCGTTGCGAAACAGCGTTTGGGTGCTGCGGAAGTGGATGCGTTCAGCGTCGTCGGTGACGTCGATGGCTGTGACGTGATCATGGTTGATGATATGACGACGACCTGCGGAACGCTTTGTGCAGCTGCAAAGCTTCTGAAGTCGAAGGGCGCTAAGAGCGTCCGCGCAGTGGTCTCGCACATCCCCCTCACACAGGTGGGCATTGACCGTCTTCGTAATAACAACGGTCTCATTGAAGAGCTCATCACGACCGACTCCATCCCCTTGGCTGACAAGGAAGCTGGTTTGCCGGTTCACGTGCTCTCCGTGGCTCCGCTTTTGGCCGAAGCGATTACTCGCATTCATAATAACCAGTCCGTCTCCTCGCTCTTCCGTTTGTCGTAAGCGAGTGCGGACAACTCACAGAAACAAGGATTATATCCATGAATCAGATTACTCTCACCGCCGTTGTGCGTTCCGAGCAAGGATCTGGCGCTGCCGGTCGTTTACGTCGTGCAGGCAAGATTCCTGCTATTGTGAAGCGCGCTACGGGTGAACAAACCCTTATCGCACTGGATGCCCACGAATACGAAATGTCGATGCGCAAGAAGACTGCAGACTCTGCTCTCGCACTTGACATCGCTGGCGTTCAGATTCCCGTTACGATTTACGAAGTCCAGAACGATGTGATCACCGGCGCGGTGACGCATGTCGACTTCGGCGAAGTTTCGAAGTAACCCTTTTGGCCGACTGCTGAAGCAAGTCGGTCGGTAGCTTCGCTATGAAAGTTTTAGCAGGTCTCGGAAATCCCGGCGAACAATATGCCGAAACACCGCACAATCTCGGTTTTAAAGCCATTGATGCTCTTGCGGTAGAACTCGGTGCCGAGTGGAAGACTGAAAAACGTTTCAAAGCGCAGGTTGCCAAAGCCCTCTGGAAGGGGGAAACCTTGTGGCTCCTTAAGCCGCAAACCTACATGAACCTCTCAGGTGAAAGCGTAGGCCCCTTCCTGAAGTATTACGGCGCGACAGCCCGTGATCTTCTCGTCCTCAGTGATGACTGCGACCTTCCTGCTGGAAGACTGCGCATCCGTGGAGCTGGTTCTGCCGGTGGCCACAATGGACTGAAGAACATCATCGCGCACCTCGGAACCGAGGCCTTTGCCCGGATTCGATTAGGCGCAGGGCGTTCAGCGGATGAACGGCGTGGATTGATTGATTTCGTCCTGCACCGTTTCTCTGCAGAAGAAGCTGCGGTAGCAAATGAGACCGCAGCACTCGCGACAAAGGCGATCCTTTGTTGGATTGACCACGGACTTCAAGAGGCGCAAAACCGTTTTAATGCAGTTCGGACCACGAACCCTCAGGAAAAGTTGTAATGAAAAAGTACGACGCTAACTTTATCTTCGTTCAAACCGGCCGTGATGAGGCCTGGACGAAAACCATTGAGCGCATGCAGGCTGAAATTACCCGCATCGGCGGTAAAGTGCTCGACACCCAGGACCGCGGCAAGAAGACCTTCGCTCGCATTCAGCAGAAGAAGGAAAGCGGCACCTATTTGACTATCCGCTTCGAGCTTGATCCCGTCAAGGTGAATGAGCTCCGCGCACGTTATGCCCTCATCGAAGAGATCTTCCGTCTCCAGATCTTGGCAATCGACCCCATTATCGAGCTCAAGCTCGCCAAGCAGGCCGCTGAGAAGAAGGCTCGCGCTGAGGCTAACGCCAAGGCCGCCGAAACCGCTCAGGCCTAATTCCGCGAGGATCTTCGAGATGGCCGCGACACTCAACAAAGTCTTTTTAATGGGTAACCTGACACGTGACCCTGACATGAAGCAGACGCCTTCCGGCGAAACCGTCGCCGAACTCGGGCTCGCTGTGAGTGAACAGTTCCGTTCGCGCACAACCAACGAAACCCGTGAAATCGTCACCTTCGTGGATGTCACCGTGTGGGGTAAGGTCGCAGAAAACTGTGGCCAGTACTTGACTAAGGGACGCCCGATCTTTGTTGAAGGCCGTTTGGTACTTGATTCGTGGGAAGACAAGACCACGGGACAGAAGCGCAACCGTCTGCGCGTTCGTGCAGACCGCGTTCAGTTACTCTACTCCCCCGAAAAGAGCCGTCGTGACACAAATGGTGCAAGTATGGGAAGCGATTGGGCTCCCGCCGCACCTGAATCTGTGATGATGTCGCAAGCTGCACGCCAGGCCCCCGCGCCGCAAGCTGCATCTGCTGCTGAACCCGTCGCAGCGACCACCTA
>JAGCML010000078.1 GCA_017646485.1 Kiritimatiellia bacterium | reverse complement strand
TGGAGTGGGAGCGTTCCGTCGGCATACTCGGGGGAGAGACTGCGAAGCAGAATCTCCCTAGCGTCCGAGTTGCGCGACGGAACAAGAGATAGCGTACTTGCGTTAAAAATACATGCAGTCCTGCGCGCAGCGCCACATCCCACATGCAGTCCTGCGCCGCAGGCGCTAACTCAGGCCTCAGAACCCAGAACTGTGGCGCAGCCTCCCCATGGTTTCTAATCCTATAAAAAAGGGCGACCCTTGGGTCGCCCAGTTGGTTTATCCTTATAAGGAGCAGGTTACTTCACGAGGTCGCGCTCTGGCGCAGGGAGGGTGAAGAACTTGCAGGATTCGGGATAGTATTGACGTTGGGGGATGCCACCAGCGGGACGACCATCCACGAAGAGTTGGACGCTCAACGGGGAGGCGCGGAAGGTGAGGGCGACTTCGCGGTCCTTGGGGAGGGCATAGTTGAAGGTGTAGTGTGCGCCTTCACGACGGAAGCCAACCTTACCATTCACGGGAGAGACGGCGTAGAGGTCGGTTTCATCGCCTTCTGCAATCTTGAGCGGTTCGTCATTGGTGCGGGTCACGGCATAGGTGCGTGTCCACTGCGGGAGCGTCATGCAAACGGGCGTGCCGACGGCATCCAAGAGGCGGAGGAAGTTGCCATAGGAAATGGCGGGCTTTTCACGCTTCCAGGTCTTCTGGGCGAAGACAGCGCAGTTGCGAACGATACGCGGCATCAGGTCGCGACCGGTGAGACCGGGGTCGGTGAGGAAGGCGTTATCATTCCAGAGTGCCCATGCGCCACCGAGGAGGCGAGGGTTGTTGGGGTCAATGCTGGCCTTGCCGAAGAAGGCGGGGTTCCACGTTTCCCAGAGGAACTTGGTGTCGAGGTCATCGCCGTAACCACCGATATTCCACTTACCATTGGGGACGACGTAGGTGTAAACATCGAGGATATTGACGATATCATAACCTGCATTAATGGCTTCGGTGGGGTCTTGCCAACCGAGCGACCAGATATTCATCTGCACACCTTCGCTGGTGACGGGGGTGGTGCCCTTCTTCCATGTAAAGGAACCCCACAAGCGCGGCGTCTTGCCCTTAGCGCGGATGTGCTTCAACATCTTGTCGGCGAAGGCACGATAGCTTTCATTGTCGCCATAGTATTCATCGGTGCCGATGTGGATGATGTCGTTGCTGAAGACGCCTTCGTCGAGGTATTCATCAAAGATGGAGGAGACGAAGGGGAAGGTCTGGGGATTGGTGAGGTCGAGCATAGCGGCGCGTTCGCAGTCATGCTTGTTGCCCACAGAACCCTTGTACATGAGGTCAGGGCGCACGCGCACCATGGCGAGGGCGTGACCGGGCACATCGAGTTCGGGGATAATCTTCACACCGCGCTGATTGGCATAAGCCTCAAGCGTGCGATAGTCCTGCTTGGTGTAGGAGATGTCGGTGGCGGTGAGGCCAGGGATCTTGGATTCCAAACGGAAAGCGCCAGCGGAGGGTTCGAGGGCGAGCACATCCTGAGGGGTCTTGACGCCTGGGTAGTTGTGCAACCAGATATAGTTGTCCGAGAGGTGAAGCTGGAGCTCATTGAGTTTGTAGTAGGCGCAGATATCAATCATCTGACGCAAGGAGGTCAACGTGAAGGGCTTGCGGCCGCAGTCAAACATGAAACCACGCACGGGATAGTCCGGCCAGTCAGTGGCGACACCGCAGGGGAAGGTGTTGTTTTGTGCATTAAACACCTGCATAAGGGTGCGCGTGCCCCAGTAAGTTGCGAGCGGAGACTGACCTGTGATGACGATTTGGTCTGCAGTGACATCAATCGTGTAGCGTTCTGCATTCTCCTTGGCGTTCGGCGTTTCGCACGCACCACGTAAGAGAATGTCACCCTTCTGGGTGGCATCAGAGACCACGAGGGGCGCATTGATTTCGTTCGCAAAGGTCTGAGCATAACCCTTGAGTGCATCGCATGCCTTTTCAGGCACGACCACGCGGGTGGCTGCACTGCGGGTGTAGCACCCTGTGCCATCGGTCCACTGCTTGAGTTCTGGAATCACTTCGGGTTTGGCACACCATGCGGTGGCCCCCGCCAACATTGTAAAAGCTAAAAGTAACGTTTTCATAAAATTGAATAGTAACACGATGTGACGCGGCTGGGCAAGGTCAAACCTGTGTAAAAACGCCTTTGCCACCTTTTGAAAGCAGGCGGCTTGTGCGCAGGGAAAAGAGGAGTGACGGAGGAAAAAGAAAAACACCGCCTCCAAATGGAAGCGGTGTTTGTAATTGGAGCCGTAGGGCGATGCGTCTTACCAGAAGAAGACGTAGAGCACCACGGTGACAATGCAGACGAGGATGCCTGCGATGAGTGCGCCCTTGGAGGTGGTCATGTCCAACGTGGTATTGGACTTGAATTCCACCACTTCTTCCTTCGGCAACTTCCAGATGAGGCTGTAGATGAACATGAAGATGAAGGTCAGCACCAGCGTATAGGAAGCGGCGATGAGGTAGTGCATCGAGCCACCTTCAGCGGGGATGCCGAGGCATTCAATCTTGCTGAGCAGTGCGAGCACGCAGGAGGGGAAGCAGTCCCAGCCGTAGGTGTTGAGGAAGTAGAACACCACAGGGCCGAAGATCAAGCCGCAGACACCCGACCACTTGCCAGCGGAGCGGTTGAGCATACCGAAGGCGAAGACGGCGAAGATGCCAGGGGAGACGTAGCACTGGATTTCCTGGATGTAACCGAAGATGGTGTCGGTGTTCAGAGCTGCTGCCACGACGCAACCCACCACTGCGAGAATCACCGTGATGACACGACCCGTGAACACGAGTGTAGCGGGCTTGGCATCTGGCTTGATGTAGCGCTGGAAGATATCCATCGTGAAGAGGGTGGAGGTGGCGTTGAGCACTGCAGCGAGGGAGGAGACGATTGCACCGAGGAGTGCGGCGAGCACGAAGCCGAGCACACCCTTGTTCTTCGGGAGCATGTCCATCAAGTGACCGAGTGCACCATCGTACTTGTAGGTGTTGCCAACAACCTTAATCACAGTGTTGTCCTTAAGTGCGATTTCGCCAGCCTTGCCCTGTTCGGAGAGCTTCTGGATGACGGCAGGCTTCACCACTTCTGCGAGGGGGATGCCCTGGTCAGCAGCGATGCGCTTGTAGATGGGTTCGTTATGGACGTTAATCTTTGCAGCGACTTCAGGGCCAACAGCCTTCGTGAGGGCGACGTTGGTCTGAGCGGCGGTGTCTGCATCTGCGCCCATGGCGTAGAAGACCACCAAGTCATTCTGGGAGTATTCGCCCTTATTGAACTTTTCAACCACAGCCTTAGCCGTGTCGCCAGCCATCTTGGGGGCGCAGAGGTTGAAGGCGATGATGCCAGGGATCACGATGATGAAGGGGATGATGAGCTTGAGTGCTGCAGCGAATACGATACCCTTCTGACCGTCAGCGAGGGAGCCAGAGCCGAGGATGCGCTGGGTGATGTACTGGTTGAGACCCCAGTAGTAGAAGTTGGGGATCCAGATGCCCATGATGAGAATGGTCCAAGGCATTGCAGCGTCGGTAGCAGGACGGCCCATATGCATCTTGGCAGCATTGAGGTCGTTGAAGCGTTCGAGGACGCCTGCAGCGTCGGTGGTGGTTGCACCGCCGAAGCCGGTGAGTTCTGCAGCGGGGGTTTCGCCGAGGTACTTGATGGCGAAGTAGGCAATCACGCCGCCACCAACGATGAGGGCTGCACCCTGGATGAGGTCTGCCCATGCGCAGGCCTTAAGGCCACCGAAGAGCACGTAAGCACCCGCAATCACCGACATGATAATGCAGCAGGTGGTGAAGTCAATGCTAACGCCAAAGGAATTGAAGAGCTGGAACATCACGAGCGAACCTGCGTAGGTCACGCCGATGAGCGAAGCCACAATCAAGATGCCAATCATAGAGATGGTCATCAACGTACGAGCCACATGGTTGTAGCGCACTTCCAAGAATTCAGGCATCGTGGTGATACCGGTCTTCAAGAAGTAGGGGAGCATGCAGAAGGCCACGACCACGAGCGTGATAGCAGCAATCCATTACCAAGAGGCGCAAGAGATGCCCTCGAGGCCAGCGCCCTGACCAGACATACCGACGAACTGTTCGGCGGAGATGTTGGCGGCGATCAACGAGAAGCCGATGAGCCACCAGCTCAGACCACGACCTGCGAGGAAGTAATCTTCGGCATTTTCTTCGCCTTCAGGCTTCTTGCCACTGCGGCCCTTAAAGAAGCCGACAAAGAGTACACACGCGATAAAGCCAAAGAAGACTAACGCGTCAACGATTAGGTTTCCCATAGTTTATTCCTTGTGAGTGAGTGTAGGGGAGGTGAATTTCCCGCGGCTTACGCCTTGGGGAAGCGATATTCTGTGGTGGAGCGTAAGGTCTCGCCGGGGCGAAGGATTACGCTGGGGAAGTCGGGGCGGTTCACGCTGTCAGCGAAATGCTGGGTTTCCAGCGCTACGCCTCCGCGACGGACTGTCGGACCTTCCGGCGTGAGCATGCCATCGGGGATGTAATTGCCCGTGTAGACTTGCATGCCGGGTTGGTCTGTCCAGACTTCCATTGCCATACCATCGGGAGCGGTCAAGACGCAGGCGCGTCCCAATTCTCCTTCAGGATGGTCCAACACAAAATTGTGATCATAGCCCGCGCCATACTGAATCTGGTCGTTGTCGGCATCGATGTCTTCGCCGAGGGCGCGGGGGGTGGTGAAATCAAAGGGCGTTCCCTTCACCGAGGCGAGTTCGCCCGTGGGGATCAGGCCTGCATTAACAGGGGTGTAGCGCGCTGCATCCACGAGCATCTTGTGGTCGAGGATGTCTCCTTGTGCGCACCCTTTCAAATTAAAGTAGGCATGTTGCGTCATGCTCACAGGGGTGGGTGCGTCAGCGGTAATCTCGTAGGAGATGCGCCAGGTATTGTCGGGGGTGAGCGCATAGACGACTTCGGCATGCACAGCACCAGGATAACCTTGGTCGCCATCGGGCGAGTCTAAGGTCATGCGAATGCACGCATCTTCACCTTCAAAGAAGGCCCTAATCTTCCACATGCGCGCATTAAATCCTTCTTCGCCACCATGCAGGGCGCAGGGGATGCCGCCAGGTGCATTGTTCGTAGCGAGTTTGTAGGTCTTGCCTTCAAGGGAAAAGATGCCATCTGCGATGCGGTTGCCCACGCGGCCAATCAGGGCGCCGTAATAGGGATTTTCAAGCCACCCCTCAAGCGTGTCGGGCCCAACAATGATATTGCGGAGTTGGCCATCAGGTCCAGGTACTTTGAATGCGCGTACCGTGCCACCATATTCCAAAACTTCTAATTCGGCCCCGAGACCATTGCGCAGGACATACTTTAAGACCATTGTACCATCGGGCAACTTCCCGAATTGGGTCACTTCAACGGTTGGGTCAGCTTTTGGCGTTTCCGCATTCATACAAAATCCTCAAAGAAGGAAAAACTATTCTTTCTTATAAGGATACGCTTTTAGCGTGCCAAAATCAAGTAGAAAGTTTACGCACCTGATGGTGCGGTGGATTACGTGGCTTCGCCACTGTGGATTACGCATGCTGTGGATTTCCCAGCACTTCGTGCTCGGGCGCATATATCCGGGCCTGACGGCCCTGTGGATTACGCGAGCGGGGCTCGCTGTAGATTACGCATGCTGGCGCATGCTGTGGAGGAGAGATGCAGGGTGACGTCGCACCCTGCGGCACCACTCATAGGAATGCGCCTGCTGACCCACGCCCTGCGTGAATGAGCCAGCCTACGGCTGTAGGGAGGGTGTCAGCGTGTCATGTTGTGAGCACCTTGCTGCGTTGTTAGGGGAGCGGAGAGTACAGCCACCCCGTTGGTTGGTAAGGGGCGCACTCGCGCCTCTCCTCGATGCCATCATCCCCTAGCAGTCCTGCGCGCAGCGCTAACTCGGACCTCAGACCTCAGAACCCAGAACTGTGGCGTAGCCACCCTGCATGCAGTCCTTTTCCGTGAGCACCTGTGAGCACATCCGAGGATGTGCAGCGTGCAGGACTCAGTCCTGCCGCGGGGTGTGGGGCTGCGTAAGCCCCACGTCTTCTCCACCATCCCTCTCTCCATCCATCCATCCTTCTCTCCTCCCTTCTCCTCTCTTCTCTCTCCTTACTTCTTCCTCTTCCCTTCTTTCTCCTTACTCCTCCCTTCTCACTCCTTTCTCCTCTCTTCTCACTCCTGGGCACGCAGAGGTGCAGGGGTGGAGTGGGGGTAGAAAGGGGTTGACGGGGCTTTAAAAAGAGTACATAATAAGGTTATTATGAAAACGCTCACACTTTTTTCCTTATTGGCTGCGATGACGGCGACGTCCGTGATGGCAGATTCTGCTCAGCAATCGCAAACTCCGCCGCTTCCATTGCAACAAGTCGCGGATACGCTTAATATCGCGCCTCGCGTGGAAGGGGAGGTCTTGCAGTTGCCCGTTCTCCCTGATGCGCAGGTAACCTTCTTGGGGGCGGACTACGAACAGTTAATTCTGCCGAATGGCCGCGTGCAGAAGCCGTTGGCCGATACACGAGTGAAGGTGAGCTTCACGGTGAGTCGCGGTCGTGAAACGGTGATTTCGCGCGACTATGACGTGGTTGTTCCTGGCCTTGAAACCCCTGCAGCGGGCGCCAATCCTCGACCCTTTGTCTTCCCCGAACTCTTAAACTGGGTGGGCGGTACAGGTTCGTATCAACTGGGTAAAGAGGTGCGTATCGCTGGGGCTTCACCTAAATTGGCGGGGCTTTTAGCCGATGAACTGAATGCGCTTTTTGGTCGGACGGTACGTGTGGTGCCAGTGGGTGAACCCGCTGACTTCACCTTCTCCACGTGCAAGGATGCGCGTTTGGACGACGAAGGGTACACGTTGTCGATTACGAATAGCGGTGTGGCGGTTGCGGCGAATACGCAGACGGGTCACTTCTGGGCAACGCGTTCCTTGATGCAGATGCTTTCTACGAATGCGAATGCGCTTCCCTGCGGTAAGGCCTTAGACGTGCCGCGTTACAAGGTGCGTGGTTTCCTTTTAGATGTGGGCCGTTTGCCGATCCCGATGCCGTACTTGTACGAAGTGGTCAAGTATATGGCCTGGTACAAGATGAATGACTTACACATTCACTTAAATGATAACTTCATCTTCTTGGAAGATTATGTTAATGCCAAGCGCGATCCCTTGAAGGAGGCTTACTCTGCTTTCCGTTTGGAATCGAATGTAGTGGGCGAGAACGGTCAGAAGTTGACCGCAGATGACCTTTCGTACACAAAGGCGGAGTTCCGCGACTTCATTGCCTTTGCGAATGCGTATGGCGTAAAGATTATCCCTGAATTTGATACGCCGGCCCACGCCCTCGCATTTACGAAGGTACGCCCTGACTTGATCTACAAGAGCCATAATCTGCGCGGCGCAGAGATGTTGGATGCGACCAATCCTGCCACACGCGAGTTTGTGGAGGGCGTCTTCAATGAATATCTCTTACCGCAGGGTGGTGCCCCCGCAGTCTTTGAGGGGTGCGATGTGATGCATGTGGGCGCCGATGAATTCCATGGCGACGCCGAACACTACCGTTCGTATGCCTCCTGGATTCTTGATATGGTCCAACGCAAAGGCTACACACCGCGTATCTGGGGTAGCTTGAATGAGAAGAAGGGCAAGACCCCTGTCTATGGTAAGGGTGCCCAGATGAACCTCTGGAATGGGTCGTGGTCAAAGGCTTGGGATTCCATCAATCAGGGCTTTGATGTGATCAACACCACCGATGGCGCACTCTATATCGTACCCTTCGCACCTTACTATCGTATGGACTGGAACCAACCCGGTATTTACACCTATTGGCGCGTGAATGAAATCGCCGGCCAAGTGGTGCCATCGGGCCATCCGCAGTTGATTGGCGCAGCATTTGGTATCTGGAACGACATGATTGACCTGCGCTATGTGGGTTATAGCGCCTATGACACGTGGAACATGTTCACCTCTTCCGTTGATATCCTCGCGGGCAAACTCTGGGGATGCGATACGCCAGATGTAGGCTACGATGCACACATCCAACGTTTGAAGACGGTTGGCAACGTACCTGGCATTAATCCCGGTTATCTCTGGCAGGATGGCGCAGTGTATGTGTGCACCCCCGCATCGCTTCCTTGTAAGATTGCACGTCCCGCTATGGGCCCCAATTATACGATGACCATGGAAGTGCAGATGGATGCCGCTCCCGTTGCCGGCGAAGAACAAATCTTGCTCAAGTCGCCAGAAGGTGTCTTCTGCGCTGCATTGAAGGACGGTACGATTGGTTTCCGCCGTGATGACAGCATGGAGTTCTCCTATAATTGTAAGTTGCCCGTTGGTAAGCGCGTGGTCTTACAATTGGTGGGCGAACCCGGTCGTACGCAACTTTATGTGGATGGCGTGCGCTGCGAGAAGTGCACCTTGCCGCGCTTCCCCAATAACACAGAAGGCATCATCAACACCTTCGTCTTGCCGTTGGATGAAGTCGGCACC